>NZ_JBNCAB010000009.1:0-119756 GCF_049805555.1 Burkholderia sp. DN3021
ACACACGCATCCCCGCGTTGCGCAGCACGTCGAGCGCGGCGGCGGCACCGCCTGCGCGCGATGCCGGACGCGCGGCGGGCTCGGGCGGCGCAGCACGCGGCACCGGTTCGGCCGGCGCAGCCGATTCGTCGTTTCGTTGCGCAACGGCAGCAGCGGCAGGTGGCTCGGGTTCCTTGCGGGCCGGTGGCGGCATATCGCCGGCCGGCGCCGCTTGCGGCGCCGCATTCGCTTCCGGCTGCGGCGCCTCGACAATTTGTGCATCAACCGGAGCCGGCGCGGATGCCTGAGCTGCAGCCGGCTTCACGGCCGGCCGGCTCGCTTCGGCGCCGGACTGCGCCGGCGCTGAACGCACGACCGGCGCGACCGGCGCAACGGGGGCAGCCGGCGCGGCAGCCTGTGGACGCACTGCGTCGGCGGCGGCAGCCAATACCGGCTTCGCCGCAGCGGCCGAAGCCGCGGCAGCGCGCGGCCCCGGCACTGCACGCGGCACGGACGGCTGGCCGCCCGGCGCACTGCCGGCGGCAACGGCCGGCTCGAACGCGAGCATCCGCAGCAGCGTCATCGTGAAACCGGCGTACTCGTCCGGCGCGAGGCCGAGCTCCGCGCGGCCGACCGTCGCGATCTGGTAGAACAACTGCACCTGCTCGGGGCTCAGCGTCTCCGCGAAGCGGCGCAGATCGGCCGCTTCCGGCCATTCGTCGAGCACCGAGCCCGGCGCGAACTGCGCCCATGCGATCCGGTGCAGCAGGCTCGCGAGATCCTGCAGCGCGGTCGAGAACGACAGGCTGCGCAGAGACATCTCGTCGGCAATCGCGAGGATTTCCGGGCCGCCGCCGGCCGCGAGCGCGTCGAGCAGGCGCACCATGTAAGTCTGGTCGAGCGCGCCGAGCATGCCCGACACGGCCGACTCGGTCACTTCGTTCGCCGAATAGGCGATCGCCTGGTCGGTGAGCGACAGCGCGTCGCGCATGCTGCCCTGCGCGGCACGCGCGAGCAGGCGCAGCGCCTGCGGCTCGAACGTGATCCGCTCTTCGCCGAGGATGCGTTCGAGATGCGACACGATGTGCCCGGCCGGCATCTGCTTCAGGTTGAACTGCAGGCAGCGCGACAGCACGGTGACGGGAATTTTCTGCGGATCGGTCGTCGCGAGGATGAACTTGACGTGCGGCGGCGGCTCTTCGAGCGTCTTCAGCATCGCGTTGAACGCGTGGTTCGTCAGCATGTGCACTTCGTCGATCATGTAGACCTTGAAGCGCGCATCGACAGGCGCGTACACCGCGCGCTCGAGCAGCGCGGCCATTTCGTCGACGCCGCGGTTGCTCGCGGCATCCATCTCCACGTAATCGACGAAACGCCCCTCGTCGATCTCGCGACAGGCACGGCACACGCCGCACGGCTGCGACGTGACGCCGGTTTCACAGTTGAGTGCCTTCGCGAAGATCCGCGACAGCGTCGTCTTGCCGACACCGCGGGTTCCGGTAAACAGATAGGCGTGATGGAGACGCCCGCCGTCGAGCGCGTGCGTGAGCGCCCTGACGACGTGCTCCTGGCCGACGAGCGAAGCGAAATCCTTCGGACGCCACTTGCGTGCGAGAACTTGATAGGTCATCGGGAAATTGTATCAGTAACGCTGCGTTGCGCCGACACGCGAAACGGTGCGAAAGACGGGCAAAGTGCAGGTAAAACGGACTGTGACGCGGAAATAAAAAACGCCCTGCGAACGGGGCGAGAAGGAAGGTGACGAGCCCGACCCTCGGCACTGGCGGAAAACGATTGTGGCTGCTTCGTTCCCGACCTGACCAGGTTCACCGCCCCACCATGCGAGGAGGCCCGTCACGGCATATTCTATCACCGCTTGCGGATGAATGCGACCGTTTGTTCGCACCAATGCGAACAACCCTGCCAGCCGGCGCGTGTCCGGCGCCCCGAATCGCTACATATATGCCACCCCCTTGTAATTCGCGAGCCGGCCTCCACCTGCGGGGCACAACGGTCGAACGTCGCGTCGTACCCCTACTCGCGTAGCGGCTACTATCGCTGCCCGCAGCAGATAGCAATTTAGGCTAATATGACGCCCGAACGACCCGCGAGCCGCGGCATGCAGCGCTTACGCCCCCTCCTTTCCGGGAGCGGAGTGACCTGCCGCAGCGGCCGGCAGCCTACGGCGGCCGGTACGCCGCAACGCGCAAGCAGGCAGTCCCCGAACCGTAAGAGGTATTGACCCAATGAGCGAACAGATCAAACACATCAGCGACGCATCGTTCGAACAGGACGTCGTCAAGTCCGACAAGCCCGTGCTCGTCGATTTCTGGGCCGAATGGTGCGGCCCGTGCAAAATGATCGCCCCGATCCTCGACGAAGTCGCGAAGGACTACGGCGACAAGCTGCAGATCGCGAAGATCAACGTCGACGACAACCAGGCCACGCCCGCGAAGTTCGGCGTGCGCGGCATCCCGACGCTGATCCTGTTCAAGAACGGCGCGGCCGCCGCGCAGAAGGTCGGCGCGCTGTCGAAGTCGCAGCTCACCGCATTCCTGGACAGCCACCTGTAATACCGGCAGTTCCGCGGACGTGTTGTCAACCGGCAACACGTCCGTCGTCAAGCCGCCGATCGGCCGCTCAAGCGCGAATCGGCCTATGCTAGAATTAAAAAACGTCTACAAGACGCATTTAAGTCTCTGAGCGCTTCCGCTCGCCCTCCTCCCTTATTTCTTTCGTCGCTTCTCCTCCCTGGCGGGTTCTCCGTATGCATTTATCCGAGCTCAAGTCTCTGCACGTGTCCGAACTGATCGAAATGGCCAATGGCCTCGAGATCGAAAACGCGAACCGCCTGCGCAAGCAGGAGTTGATGTTCGCCATTCTTAAAAAGCGCGCCAAGACGGGAGAGACGATCTTCGGCGACGGTACGCTCGAAGTGCTGCCGGACGGCTTCGGCTTCCTGCGCTCGCCGGAAATGTCGTACCTCGCGAGCACCGACGACATCTATATCAGCCCGTCGCAGATCCGCCGCTTCAACCTGCACACCGGCGACACCATCGAAGGTGAAGTCCGCACGCCGAAGGACGGCGAGCGCTACTTCGCGCTGGTGAAGGTCGACAAAGTCAACGGGCAGCCGCCCGAGGCCTCGAAACACAAGATCATGTTCGAGAACCTCACGCCGCTGCACCCGAACAAGCCGCTGGCGCTCGAACGCGAGATGCGCGGCGAAGAGAACGTCACGGGCCGCATCATCGACATGATCGCGCCGATCGGCAAGGGCCAGCGCGGCCTGCTGGTCGCGTCGCCGAAGTCGGGCAAGACCGTGATGCTCCAGCACATCGCACACGCGATCAAGCAGAATCACCCGGACGTCGTCCTGTTCGTGCTGCTGATCGACGAGCGCCCCGAAGAAGTGACCGAAATGCAGCGCTCGGTCGCCGGCGAAGTCATCGCGTCGACGTTCGACGAACCGGCCACGCGTCACGTGCAGGTCGCCGAAATGGTGATCGAGAAGGCCAAGCGCCTCGTCGAAATGAAGCACGACGTCGTGATTCTGCTCGACTCGATCACGCGTCTCGCACGCGCATACAACACCGTGATCCCGGCATCGGGCAAGGTGCTGACGGGCGGTGTCGACGCGAACGCACTGCAGCGTCCGAAGCGCTTCTTCGGCGCGGCGCGCAACATCGAGGAAGGCGGCTCGCTGACGATCATCGGCACCGCGCTGATCGAAACCGGCAGCCGCATGGACGACGTGATCTACGAAGAGTTCAAGGGCACCGGCAACATGGAAGTGCACCTCGAGCGCCGCCTCGCGGAAAAGCGCGTCTATCCGTCGATCAACCTGAACAAGTCGGGCACGCGTCGCGAGGAAATGCTGATCAAGCCCGAGATCCTTCAAAAGATCTGGGTGCTGCGCAAGTTCATCCACGACATGGACGAAGTCGAGGCAATGGAATTCCTGCTCGACAAGATTCGCCAGACGAAGAGCAATTCCGAGTTCTTCGACCTGATGCGTCGCGGCGGCTGATCGCCCCGCCCCGCAACGAACGGCCGCCCGCGCATCCTGCCCGGCGGCCGTTTTTCGGCCCCAACCTGAACGTGAACGTACAGGTTGATCTATAATCGCGTCATCGCCCCGATCGAATCCCCCGCCTCCCGATGCCGAACGACGCCTCCACCCCGCTGCTGACCGTGAGCGACGCCGCGTCGCGGCTCGGCGTCACGCCGCGCACGCTGAAGTATTACGAAGAGCGCGGGCTCGTCACGCCGTCGCGCAGCGAAGGCCGCTACCGCCTCTACGACGAAGCCGACCTCGAACGCTTCGCGCGCATCCTGCGGCTGCGTGCGCTCGGCTTCTCGCTGCACGGCATCACCGAAATGCTGAAGCGCCCGCTGGAAGAAACGGGCGACGGACGACGCCGCTATTCGGATGCGTCGCTGCGCGACATCCGCACCGGCCTCGCCGAGCAGATCGACACGCTCGACCGGCGAATCGCGGCCGTCCAGCGCGAACTGAAGGAAGCCGTCGCGCTGCGCAAGGAACTGCAGCACGACATCGATTACGTCGAGCGGCGTCTCGCCGGCGAAAACCCCGATGCGCTGATCGCGCAGCGGCGGGCCGAAGCCGCCACGCGGCGCACTCGCAAGGATCGCGAATGAACGCGGTGCCCGGCCGCTCGCCGCTGTGGAGCCGCGCGAACCTGCGCGCGGACCTGTTCCCGTGGGCGCTCGCGCTCGTCACCGGCATCGACTACTTCGACAACGCGGCCTTCTCGTTCTTCGCGAGCTACATCGCGGGCGGCATCAACGCATCGCCCGACGAACTCGTGTGGTCGTCGAGCGCGTACGCGGTCACGGCCGTGCTCGGCATCCTGCAGCAGCAATGGTGGGTCGACCGGCTCGGGCATCGCCGCTACGTCGCGGGCTGCATGCTGATGTTCTCGTTCGGCGCGATCGCGGCCGCGCTCGCCGACACGTCGCTGGAACTCGCGTTCGCGCGAGGTTTCCAGGGCTACTTCATCGGCCCGATGATGGGCGCGTGCCGGATCATGATCCAGATCAGCTTCAAGCCGCGGGAACGGCCGCCCGCGACGCGCGCGTTCCTGATCATGATCCTGCTCGGCAGCGCGCTCGCGCCGATCGTCGGCGGGCTGCTCGTCGCGCATTCGACGTGGCGCGCGCTGTTCGCGTGCACGGCGCCCGCCGGCATCGCGTTCGCGATCCTCGCACTGCTCACGCTGCCCGATTCGGGCAGGACGCCCGACGACGAACGCGGCTCCGGGCACTTCTGGCCGTATGTCGTGTTCGCGCTCGCGCAAGGAGCGCTGCAGATCGTGCTGCAGCAGGTGCATTACCAGCTCTACAGCGGCTCGCCGACGCTGATCCTGCTGACGATCCTGGGGATCGGCGCACTCGCATGGTTCGCGTATCACCAGTGGCATCACCCGACGCCGCTCGTGCGGCTGCATGCGTTCCGCGAAAGGACGTTCCAGGTCGGGCTGCTGCTCTACATGTTCTATTACTACGAGACGACGGGCTTCAGTTACCTGACATCGCGGTTCCTCGAAGGCGGGCTCGGCTATCCGGTCGAGAACGCCGGGCGCCTGGTCGGCACGATGTCGCTGATCTCGGCCACCGCGCTGTTCGCGTACCTGCGCTACGCGAAATTCGTCACGCACAAGAAGTGGTTCGTCGTGCCGGGGTTCGCGATCGCCGTCACGGCCGCGCTGTGGATGACGCGGATGACGCCGCAGGTCGGCGAAGCCGCGTTGATCGTCCCGCTGCTGCTGCGCGGGCTGCTGCTGCTCTTCATCGTGCTGCCGGTGGCCAACCTGACGTTCCGGATCTTCGCGATCGACGAGTACACGCACGGCTACCGGCTGAAGAACATCGTGCGGCAACTGACGATCTCGTTCGCGACGTCGTCGGTGATCATCGTCGAGCAGCATCGCGTGGCCGTGCACCAGACGCGGCTCGTCGAGCGCGCGAACGTGTTCGACCCGATGTTCCAGCAGACCGTCGACGCCCTGACGCGCAGCTATGCGGCCGCCGGGCACGCGCTGAACGAAGCGCACGGCCTCGCGATCGCCGCCATCGCCCGCATGGTCGCGCAACAGGCATCGTTCCTCGCGTCGCTCGACGGCTTTTACTTCCTGGCGGGGGTCGCGCTCGTCGGCGGCCTCTTCGCGGCATGGCAAAAAGAGATCGATTGAGTTAAAAGACAGGCTTTGGATTTCCGTCCGCAGCCTCCATGCTCTCGAAACTGACCCGCTGGTTCGACGACCGCCGCCGCGACCGCGCGCTGCGCAGCCACCCGATCCCCGACGCGCTGTGGCAGGACACCGTCGCGCGCCTGCCGTTCCTCGCGACGCTGGCGCCCGACGCGCTCGGCCGGCTGCGCGAGCTGACGAGCCTGTTCATCGCGAAGAAATCGTTTTCGACCGCGCACGGGCTCGAACTGACCGACGCGATGATCGTCGCGATCGCCGCGCAAGCCTGCCTGCCGGTGCTGAATCTCGACCTGTCGCTGTACGACGGCTGGGTCGGCGTCGTCGTGTATCCGGGCGAATTCGTGATCCGCAAGACCGTGCAGGACGAGGACGGCGTCGTCCACGAAGTCGAACAGGATGCGAGCGGCGAGGCATGGGAAGGCGGCCCCGTGATCCTGTCGTGGGAAGACGCGCAGATGACGGACGGCCATGACGCGTACAACGTCGTGATCCACGAGTTCGCGCACAAGATCGACATGGTCAACGGCGCGGCCGACGGCTATCCGCCCCTTTTTCGCCGCTGGCACGCGCCGCACCTCGACGCGCAGGCGTGGGCCGACGTGTTCGAGCATGCGTACGACCAGTTCTGCGCACGCGTCGACGCGGTGCCGGACCGCGCGTGGGCGCGCTTCGAGCGGGAATCGCTGATCGATCCGTATGCGGCAGACCACCCGTCGGAATTCTTCGCGGTATGCAGCGAAGCGCTGTTCGTGCGGCCGAAAGCGTTCGAGTCCGAATTTCCGGAGCTGTACCGGCTGCTCGCCCGCTATTACCGGCAGGATCCGGCGGGCACCGGCGCGCTCGACGCACCGTGAAAATTATTCGTCAACCATCTGATTTTCTGGCATAATCGCCGTTTTTCGACCTTAGGCAAGTGGCTCGCGCCGGGCTTGGCGTCGTCCGGTATGCGCAATGTGCGCGCTCCGGCACGGCAAGCGGCGGGTTGGCTACCGCTCTCACCAAGGAAAGACCATGAAAGAAGGCATCCACCCGAACTACCGCGAAGTCGTCTTCCAAGACATGTCGAACGGCTTCAAGTTCATCACGCGCTCGACGATCCAGACGCGCGAAAACATCGAACTCGACGGCAAGACCTACCCGCTCGCCAAGATCGAAGTGTCGTCGGAATCGCACTCGTTCTACACGGGTCAGCAAAAGATCATGGACACGGCAGGCCGTGTCGAGAAGTTCAAGAACAAGTTCGGCGTACGCGCCAGCGGCAAGGCGAAGTAAGCTTCGCACCGCATCCGGTGGTTGCAACGCACCGGTATCGCACAAAAAGGGCAGCCCAGGCTGCCCTTTTTTGTCTCTGCTCGCCGGAAAAGCGCCGGCCGGCGTCCGGGCAACGACCTGACGCGCAACAGCCGGCGCGTCTACAATGCCGGATGCTCGAAACCGGCTCGACCGCGCGCACCCGCGCCGGCCGCCCGCCCATAACAAAACGCTCATCTGCATGAAGCCTGTCGTCCGTCTCACCGCCTCCGCCACGCGTGCGCTGCCGCGCTGGCTGCTGCTCACGCTCTGCTTCGTCTACGCCGCGTTCGGCCTGTTCGGCCGCGACCCGTGGAAAAACGAGGACGCGGCGGGCTTCGGCGTGATGTGGACGATGGCCAAGGGCGGCTGGCACGACTGGCTGCTGCCGAACCTGGTCGGCAAGTTCATCACGACCGACGGGCCGCTCGGCTACTGGCTCGGTGCGCTGTCGATCCGCGGCCTCGGCCCGTGGGTCGATGCGAGCAACGCGTCGCGCGTCGACACGGGCGTGCTGTTCTGCGTCGCATGCGCGTTCGTCTGGTACGCGGCCTACCTGCTCGGCCGGCGCGCCGAGGTCCAGCCGTTCAAGTACGCATTCGGCGGCGAGCCGGAACCGCGCGACTACGGCCGCACGCTCGCCGACGGCGCGCTGCTGGTCCTCGTCGCGTGCTTCGGCCTCGCGGAACGCGGGCACGAGACGACGCCGCAGCTCGCGCAGTTCGCGTGGATCGCGATGCTCGTCTATGGGATCGTGCGCGGCATCGACAAGCCGATGCAGGGCGCGCTGTGGTGGGGCCTCGCGATCGGCCTCGTCGCGCTGTCCGGCAACCCCGTGCTGGTCGTCGCGCTGCTCGCCGGCACCGCCGCGCTGTGGCTCGTCACGCCCGAGATGCGCAACCTGCGCCTGCCGCTGGTCGGCGTGCCGCTCGCGGCCGCGATCTTCGCGCTGTGGCCGCTTGCCGCGTTCGTCGCGGCGCCCGACGACGCCGCGTGGTTCTTCAACCAGTGGATCCACGGCAGCCTGATGCGCTTTTCGGGCCCGCCGACCGCCGTGCTCGCGTATGCGGCGAAGAACCTGCCGCTGTTCACGTGGCCCGCGTGGCCGCTCGCGATCTGGGCGTGGTGGAGCTGGGCCGGCATGCGCCGCCGCGCGCACATCGCGATTCCGCTGTCGGTCGCCGTGCCGCTCGTCGCGCTCGTGATCCTGCAGAGCCAGCAGTCGAACCGCATGTACATGCTGCTGCTGCCGCCGCTCGCGGTGCTCGCGACGTTCGCGCTGCCGACCCTCAAGCGCGGCGCAATCAACGCGTTCGACTGGTTCGCGGTGCTGAGCTTCACGATCCTCGGCACCTTCGTATGGCTCGTATGGCTCGCGTCGCTTACGGGTTTCCCGCATCCGCTCGCGCGCAACCTCGCGCGCCTCGTGCCGGGCTACGAACCGCATTTCAAGATCCTGTCGTTCATCTGCGCGGTGATCGTCACCGTGTGCTGGTGCGTGCTCGTGCGCTGGCGCGTCTCGCGGCAGCCGAAGGTGCTGTGGCGCAGCGTCGTGCTGTCGGGCGCCGGCACCACGCTGATGTGGGTGCTGCTGATGACGCTGTGGCTGCCGATCGTCAACTACGGCCGGACCTATCGCGATGTCGCGCAACAGATCGCGCTGCACCTGCCGTCCGACTACGAGTGCATCTCGCCGGTGCGGCTTGGCGATGCGCAGATCGCGACCTTCGCGTACTTCGGCAACATGCACTTCGATTTCTCAGGCGACTGCGACGTGATCCTGCGTCAGGACCGTTCCGACTTCGGCGAACCGAGCGCGATGTCGCAATACGTGTGGCGTCTCGTGTGGGAAGGCCGCCGCGTCGCCGACCGCGACGAACGTTTCCGCCTGTACGAGCGCATCGAACGGCCGAAGACGCCCGTCAAGCGGCGCCCGCCGCGCCGCCAGGCAGCCGATTGACGATGTTCGGCGACATCCGCCGGATCGTCGGTCTCGCGTGGCCGGTGCTGGTCGGCCAGCTCGCGATCATCGCGTTCGGCGTGATCGACACGGCGATGGTCGGCCGCTACTCGGCCACCGATCTCGCCGCGCTCGGGCTCGGCTCGTCGATCTACGTGTCGATCTACATCGGCCTGACAGGCATTCTGTCCGCACTGCAGCCGATCACCGGGCAACTGTACGGCGCGCGGCGCTATGCCGAGATCGGCGAGGAAGTCCGCCAGGCGCTGTGGCTCGCGCTGCTGCTCGCGGTACCCGGCTTCCTGCTGCTGCATTTTCCCGAGCCGCTGCTGCGCGTCGCGCACGCGCCCGCCGCGCTGCACGAGCGCACCGTCGACTACCTGCGCATCCTGTCGTACGGGCTGCCCGCCAGCCTCGTCTTCCGCATCTACAACGCGCTGACCAACGCGGCCGGCAAGCCGCGGCTCGCGATGACCCTGCAGATCGGCGCGCTGCTGCTCAAGTTTCCGCTCAACGTGTGGTTCATCTTCGGCGGGTTCGGCGTGCCGGCGCTCGGCGGCCCCGGCTGCGGGCTTGCCAGCACGCTGATCAACTGGGCGCTCGCGCTGATCGGCTATACGCTGCTCGCGAAGCTCGACGTGTTCGCGCCGCTCGCGATCTTCTCGCGCTTCTGCTGGCCCGTCTGGGAGCGCCAGAAGGCGATCCTGAAACTCGGCGTGCCGATGGGCCTGTCGTACCTGATCGAGGTCACGTCGTACACCTGCATGGCGCTGTTCATCGCGCAGTTCGGCACGACGACGCTCGCCGGCCACCAGATCGCCGGCAACATCGGCGCGGTGCTGTACATGACGCCGCTGTCGATCGGCGTGGCGGCCTCGACGCTGGTCGCGCGCGCGCTCGGCGCCGGACGCCCCGAGGAAGCACGGCTGCTCGGCCGGCACAGCATGATTTTCGCGTGCGGCGTTGCCGCGACATACGGCGTGCTCGTCTTTACGCTGCGCCCACTGATCGTCAGCGGCTATACGCCGAACCCGGCCGTCGCCGCGGCAGCGATGCCGCTCGTCGCGATCGTCGCGTGCTACCACGTGTTCGATGCGCTGCAGGTCACGTCGGCGTTCGTGCTGCGTGCGTACAAGGTCGCGATCGTGCCGACCGTGATCTATGCGGTCGCGCTGTGGGGCGTCGGGCTCAGCGGCGGCTACGTGCTCGGCTTCGACGTGGGCGGCATCGCGCCCGCATGGCTGACCGGCGCGCGCGGCTTCTGGTTCGCGAACACGGTCAGCCTGATGCTCGCGGGCGCCGGGCTCGTGTTCTACCTGCGCCACGTAAGCCGCGCACACGTATCGGCCCAGGCCTGACGCACCGCCCGCTACGCATCCGCCAGCACGTCGGCCGCGTGATAGGACGACCGCACGAGCGGACCGGCAACGACTTCCCTGAAACCGAGCGCCAGCGCCTCGTCGCGCCACGCGGCGAATGCGTCCGGGCTCACGTAGCGCCGCACCGGCAGATGGTGCTCGGACGGCGCCAGATACTGGCCGAGCGTCAGTACGTCGACTTCGTGCGCGCGCAGGTCGCGCAGCGTGTCGCGCACCTCGTCGTCGCGCTCGCCGAGCCCGAGCATCAGCCCCGACTTCGTCACGAGCGTCGGCCGCGCGGCCTTCGCCTGCACGAGCAGTTCGAGCGAGCCGCGATAGTCGGCGCCCGGCCGCGCCGCGCGATACAGCGACGGCACCGTCTCGATGTTGTGGTTGAACACGTCCGGCCAGGCCGACGACAGCGCGTCGAGCGCGCGCGCCACACGGCCGCGGAAGTCAGGCGTCAGCACTTCGACGCCGATACCCGGCGCGCTCGCGCGCACCGCCGCGATGCACGCGGCGAAATGCGCGGCGCCGCCGTCGCGCAGGTCGTCGCGGTCGACCGACGTGATCACGACGTAGCGCAGCCCGAGCGCCGCGGCCGCATCGGCCAGCCGCGCGGGCTCGTCGGGATCGAGCGGCTCGGGACGGCCGTGCGCGACGTCGCAGAACGGGCAGCGCCGCGTGCACAGCCCGCCCATGATCATGAAGGTCGCGGTGCGCTGCGCGAAGCATTCGCCGATGTTCGGGCACATCGCCTCCTCGCAGACGGAATGCAGCCGATGGTCGCGCAGCACGGCCGCCATGTCGGCCACCGCCGCGCTCATCATCGGCCGCGCGCGCAGCCACGGCGGCTTCGGCAGCGCCGCGCCGGCCGCGGGCTCGACGCGCACCGGAATGCGCGCGAGCTTGTCGCGGCTTCTCGCGCCCGGCTGGCCGAGCGCCGTGAGGCTGGGTCGTTCGAGCGCGGCGGCCATCGTCAGTCTCCGAGAAACGCGACGATCAGGCGGTTCACGTCGGCGGCCGCCTCCATCTGCACCATGTGCCCGCTGCCGGCGATCACCTCGGCGCGCACGCCGTCCGGCAAGCCCCGCGCGTGCTGCGCGGGGATCACCTGGTCGCGCTCGCCCCAGATCACGAGCGTGCGCGGCGCGAGCGACGCGAGCCGGTCGCGGAACACGCGCCGCTGCGCCGCGCCGTCGAACGCGGCGTTCGCGATTTTCTCCAGCGCGGCCTGCACGCCTTCGAGCCGCTTGTACTTGACGAGATCCTCGACGAGCTGCCGCGTCACGAGCGCGTTGTCCGCGAACAGCGCACCGAGGTGCGGCTTCAGCGTGTTGCGGCTGTTGCCGGCGACGAAGCCGTCGATATAGACGCGGTTGATGTCGGTGCCGAGCCCGGCGCTCGCGATCAGCGTCAGCGACGCGACGCGCTGCGGCGCGCGTTCGGCCGCGGCCATCGCGACCGCGCCGCCCATCGAATGGCCGATCAGGTGCGCGCGGTCGATGTGCTGCGCATCGAGCAGCGCGAGCACCGCGTCGGCCAGCTCGTCGAGGCTGCCCGTGTCGACCGCCTTGCCCGACTCGCCATGACCGGGCAAGTCGAGCGCCCATACGGGCCGGTGCGCGGCGAGATCCGCGTGATTGAACAGCCAGTTGTTCAGGTCGCCGCCGAAGCCGTGGATCAGCACGGCGGGCGTGCCCGCGCCGTCGCCGAGCTTCAGGAAGCGCACCGTACGGCCGCCGATCTGCGCCTTCTCGGGCTGCGGGCCCGCCGCTTCGTCTGATGCCGCGCTCGGCACGAAATCGCGCTGGAACTCGGCGATCGCCGCATCGATGTCGGCATCGCTCGCGTCGGCCGCCGCGACGACGCCGAGCAGCGCGCCGACCGGCAGCGTTTCGCCTTCCTGCGCGACCTGCCGGCGCAGCGTGCCGTCGAACGCGCATTCGACGCCCGACGAGATCTTGTCGGTCTCGACGTCGAGCACTTCGTCGCCCTTCGTCACGCGTTCGCCGATCGCCTTCAGCCAGCCGTTGACCTGCCCCTGCTCCATCGACAGCCCCCACTTGGGCATCGTGATCATGTGAATCGACATCGTGTCAGCTCCTCGTCTTCAGGACCGCCTGCGCAATCGCATCGGCGGACGGGATATACAGGTCTTCCAGCACGCTCGCGAACGGCGCGGGCGTATGCGGCGCGGTCACGAGCTCGATCGGCGCCTTGAGCGTTCGGAACGCGCGCTGTGCGACGAGCGCGGCGATGTCGGTCGCGATCGAGCAGCGCGGGTTCGCTTCGTCGACGACCACCACGCGCCCGGTGCGCGCCGCGCTTTCGAGAATCGTTTCCTCGTCGAGCGGCGACGTCGTGCGCAGGTCGATCACGTCGACCTGGATACCGTCCTTCGCGAGCTTCGCGGCCGCATCCATCGCGAGATGCACCATCCTGCCGTACGTGACGATGGTCGCGTCGTCGCCGTCGCGCATCACGTTCGCCTCGCCGAACGGAATCGCATAGGACTCCTCCGGCACGTCGCCCTCGCGCGTGTAAAGCAGCTTGTGCTCGAGGAAGATCACGGGATCGTCGTCGCGGATCGCCTGGATCAGCAGCCCCTTCGCGTCGTACGGCGTCGACGGGCACACGACCTTCAGCCCCGGGATGTGCGTGAACAGCGACGTGAGCATCTGCGAGTGCTGCGCAGCCGCGCGCAGCCCGGCGCCGTACATCGCGCGGATCACGACCGGCGTCACCGCCTTGCCGCCGAACATGTAGCGGAATTTCGCGGCCTGGTTGAAGATCTGGTCGAAGCACACGCCCATGAAATCGATGAACATCAGTTCCGCGACGGGCCGCATCCCGCACGCGGCCGCGCCGACCGCCGCGCCGATGTAGCCGCCTTCGGACAGCGGCGTATCGAGCACGCGCCCTGGAAACTTGTGGAACAGCCCCTTCGTCACGCCGAGCACGCCGCCCCACGCGTCGTCGTCGCCCGGCGCACCCGCGCCGCCCGCATTGTCCTCGCCCATCACGATCACGCTGTCGTCGCGCGCCATCTCCTGCGCGAGCGCCTCGTTGATCGCTTGCGAATAAGTGATCTTCCTTGCCATGTCTGTCTCCTGGAATGTTCGGTTCGCCGTGCCGGTTGCGGTGTCAGGCCGCGCTCACGGGTACGACACGTAGACGTCGGTCAGCAGGTCGGCCGCGTCGGGCAGCGGTGCGGCCTTCGCCTGCGCGACCGCATCGTCGATCAGCGCCTTCACCTGGGCGTCGACCGCGCGCAGATCGTCGGTCGTCAGCGCTTCGGCGCGCACGACGCGCGTCTCGAAATGCTTCAGGCAGTCCTTCTCGTCGCGCAGCTTCTGCACCTCGCCGGGTGCGCGATAGGTCTGCGCATCGCCCTCGAAATGCCCGAAATAGCGCGTGAACTTCACCTCGACGAGCGTCGGGCCGCCGCCGTTGCGCGCACGCTCGACGGCCTCGCCGAGCGCTTCGTGCACCGCGAAGAAGTCGAAGCCGTCGACGATCACGCCCGGCATCCCGAACCCGTTCGCGCGATCGGCGATGTTGTCGGTCGCGACCGACCAGCTCGACGACGTCGCTTCCGCATAGCCGTTGTTTTCGGCGACGAAGATCGCGGGCAGCCGCCACACCGACGCGAGGTTCATCGATTCGAAGATCACGCCCTGGTTCGACGCACCGTCGCCGAAGAAGCACACGCCGACGCCGCCGGTCTTCCGGTGCTTCGCCGCGAGCGCCGCGCCGCACACGAGCGGACCGCCCGCGCCGACGATTCCGTTCGCGCCGAGCATCCCCATCGACAGGTCGGCGATGTGCATCGAGCCGCCCTTGCCGTGGCAGACGCCGGTCTTCTTGCCGTAGATCTCGGCCATCATCCCGCGCACGTCGACGCCCTTCGCGATGCAATGGCCGTGGCCGCGGTGCGTGGTCGCGACGTAGTCGGCGAGGCCGAGGTGCAGCATCGTGCCGACCGCGGACGCCTCCTCGCCCGCGTACAGGTGAACGAAGCCGGGGATTTCTCCGGTCGCGAATTCGACGTGCAGGCGCTCCTCGAATTCGCGGATCGTGCGCATCAGCCGGTATGCGTCCAGCAGCTTGTCCCTGCTGAGCTGGGTCGAAACGGTCATGTGTGTCTCCTGGGTAGGTCTGACTGCGAATGCCGCCGCGGCCGTGCCGTGGCGACGGATTGCACGGCCCGCGGCCGTCAGTGGAACGTGAAGCTGCCGTCGGCGGCCTGCGTGACGTCGACCTTCGCGACCGCCGCCCGGCGGCCGAGCGCGCGTACCTCGCTCGCAGCGGCATCGAGCGCGTCGTCGAGCAGGTCGGCCAGCAGGATGTCGGCGCCCGCGCCGGCGAGTGTCAGCACAATGCCGCGGCCGATGCCGCGCGCGCCGCCCGTGACAATGGCGACCTGTCCTTCGAGTGGGGCTGTCATGGCAATGTCTCCTTGATGTTCGTTATGGATGTCGAAATGTCGTTCGGAAAAACGGAGGCTCAGTCGCGCCATGCGCCGGCATCGCGCAGCAATTGCCGCGAAGACGCGTAGCGCAGCGTGCGGCCGACATCGACCGTCAGCGGCCCGCGCCAGTCGAGCGAAATCTCGTAGCGATCGCCGCGCGCAACCTCGATCTCGCGCTCGCCGTCGAACGCCAGCGTGCCGCGCTCGAACGGGATCGTCTGCCACGCGCCCGGTTCGAGCCGCTCGCAGCTGCGCATCACGACGCGGTCGACGCGGCCCGGCGCAATCGGCGCGACGAGCGGCGTGCCGGCCGTCGTGCCTTCGTCCGCGAAGCGCATCGCGAGCCCGTGCGGCGCGCTGCGCTCGAGCGGCGCCCACGCGCCGCCGAGCGCGGACAGGCCGATGCCGTCCGGTTCCGCGAACGTCAGGTAGAGCGAGTCGATGTCGTCGGGCCCCGAAATCGCGCGGGCGCCGATGAAGCGCTGTCGCGCCGCGCACACGTCGACGAGCGCAATCTCTTCGCGCCCTGGCTGTGCACCCGCCACGCAGCGCACGACGAGCCGCTTGTTGCGCGTGAACGCAACCTCGGCCGGCACGGCGCCGGTCGCGGCGAGTCCGGCCGCGACGCCTGCGACGGTCGCCTCGCGATGCTCGGGAAAGGCGTTGTTGGTGCCGGTGGACAGCGCGACGAGCGGCGTCGCGCCGCAAAACGCGGCAACCGCGCGATGGGTGCCGTCGCCGCCGAGCACGACGATCAGCGCCACTTCCATCCGGTGCAGGTACGCGGCGCCGGCCTGCGTGTCGGCGACGGTATCGGTGATCGGCAGGTCGACGAACTCGACCTCGGGCCAGCGCTCGTGCGGCGCGACCGCGCGATGCGTGTCGAGCGCGCGCAGCAGCAGCGTCGCGATGCCCGTCCGGTCGCGCAGCGTCAGCACGCGCTCGACGCCCATCGCGCCGAGGCCGGCCAGCAGGCGCACGATCATGTTCGCCTTCTCCGCCGTCGGAAACACGGATGCATGCGTCGTGAGGCGGCGAATGTCGCGCCCCGATGCGGGGTTCGCGATCACACCGACGGTAACGGGCGTCGTCACGGGTTTGTCTCCATCCAGTTGACCGGCACCGGCGCATTGGCGCCCGCTCCGGCCCTGCCTGTTTCGTCCGCTGCCATCGACGGGCTGCGGATCGTCGTCGCCGACGCGACTGCGCCGAACTTGCCCGTGATCTCTGCAAGCGGCGTGCCATCGTGTATGCAATGACCGCGAAACCCGCGCGCACGCTGGCGCGGCGGGCATGCACGTGTTCTGGATTCGCGACTGCGACAAAGCAGCGCGCGCCCAATCCGCCTCCGCGTCTCACGTCGTCGTCGCGACGACGCGCTCGTCGCGGCGCCTGCGCAAGCGTGCCGCGCTGCCTGCAAACCCTGCGTTGATGCGGCGTGGCGCATGCCGCGACAAGCCGGACGACCGCTGCGCGCCACGCATGCGGGCGTCTCAACCGCGCGAGACCGGGCGAGAGACACATGAGACGAACGTCTCACGCGTGCTGCGTGCTGCGATGCAATGTGATCCGCCGGACCGGATGTGCTACAAGAACATCGAATTCCCCGCCGTACGGAACCGGAGTCGACCATGCCCTACGCCGTCCCCCAGGCCCAGCACGCCGACCGTGTACTCGGCGCGCTCGCCGGACGCCTGCCCGCGCCGGCCGATTCCGCGCGCCTCGTGTCGTCGTGGCAACGTTCGCTGGAGCGCTACTGTCTCGATCCCGCTTCGTCGATCGGCCCGCGCGTGCTGACCGCGTCCGAGCTGCGCGAAGTGCGCGACAAGGAGGAAGCTTTCCTGCGCGCGTCGGGCCAATGCCTGACGCGGCTGCACGACATGATCCGCGTCGCCGACTACTGCGTGATGCTGACCGACGCGCACGGCGTGACGATCGACTACCGGATCGACCGCGAGCGCCGCAACGACTTCCGCCATGCCGGGCTGCACATCGGCTCGTGCTGGTCGGAAAGCGAGGAAGGAACGTGCGGCGTCGCGAGCGTGCTGACCGATCTCGCGCCGATCACCGTGCACAAGACCGATCACTTTCGCGCGGCGTTCACGACACTCACCTGCAGTGCAGCGCCGATCTTCTCGCCGGGCGGCGAACTGATCGGCGTGCTCGACGCGTCGGCCGTCCATTCGCCCGACGGCCGCGACAGCCAGCGCCTCGTCTACCAGCTCGTGCGGCAAAGCGCGGCGCTGATCGAGGACGGCTACTTCGTGCACAGCACCGCGCAGCACTGGATATTGTTCGGGCATCCGAACCGTCACTACGTCGAAGCGCAACCCGAGTGGCTGATCGCGTTCGACGAATGCGGCAATATCGTCGCCGCGAACCGGCAGGCCCGCGACGCGCTGCCGGCGCTGCGCGAACCGCGCCATATCGACGAGATCTTCGACGCAACCGAGATGCCGCTGCGCGATGCCGCGCGGCTCGACACGATCGTCGCGCTGCGGCTGCGCGCGACCGGCGCACCGCTCTATGCGCGGCTGCGTGCGCCGCTACGACGCGCCGGCCGCGAGCCCGGCACGGTATCGCGGCGCGCGGGCACCGCGCCACGCCACGTCGGCGCGCTGACGCCGTTCCTGCACAGCAGCGACGCGCACATCGCGCAACAGGCGGAGCTCGTGCTGCGGGTCGCGAGCAAGCGGCTGCCGATTCTCGTGCTCGGCGAGACCGGTGCGGGCAAGGAAGTATTCGCGCGCGCGATCCACGACGCCGGTGCGCGGCGCGCGCGGCCGTTCGTCGCCGTCAACTGCGGCGCGCTGCCGGAAGCGCTGATCGAGAGCGAACTGTTCGGCTATGCGGCCGGCGCGTTCACCGGCGCACGCAAGCACGGCGCGCGCGGCAAGATCGCGCTTGCCGACGGCGGCACCCTGTTTCTCGACGAAATCGGCGACATGCCGCTCGCGCTGCAGACACGGCTGTTGCGCGTGCTCGCCGGCGGCGAGGTCGTGCCGCTCGGCAGCGACACGCCCGTGCGCGTCGACCTCGACGTGATCTGCGCGACGCACCGCGATCTCGCGCGCATGGTGGCCGACGGCACGTTCCGCGAAGATCTGTATTACCGGCTGAGCGGCGCGACGTTCGAACTGCCGCCGCTGCGCGAGCGCGCAGACGTGCGCGACGTGATTGCCGCCGTGTTCGCCGAGGAAGCGCAGGCGACCGGCCACGTACTCACGCTCGACGCGACGCTCGCCGAACAGCTCGCCGCCTATCCGTGGCCCGGCAACGTACGGCAGCTGCGCAACGTGCTGCGCTATGCGTGCGCGGTGTGCGACACAGCGCGCGTGACGCGGCGCGACCTGCCGGCCGACCTCGCCGCACAGCTCGGCGGCGCCCCGGCCGGCGCACTGCCCGACGACGAGCGCGGCCGCATCGTCGCGGCGCTCACCGCGCACCGCTGGCGGCCCGACGCGGCCGCGCAGGCGCTCGGCATCTCGCGCGCGACGCTGTACCGGCGGATCGCGAAACACCGGATCGTCGCGCCGCACCGCGCTTGACGCGCGGGCGCGACCGGCATCATGCCGCGTGCGCGGCCGCTTCGCTTGCGTTCCCGGCCCCACCGGCCGCTTCGTCGCGCCGCGCGAACACCTCGTGCGCGGCGAACAGCGCGTTGAGCGCGGCCGGGAAACCGGCGTAGACGGCCATCTGCATGAACACCTCGACGATCTCGTCGCGCGTGCAGCCAACGTTCAGCGCGGCCTCGATATGCACCTTCAACTGCGGCTGCGCATTGCCGAGCGCGGCCAGCGCCGCGATCGTCGCGATCTCGCGCGCTTTCAGATCGAGCTGCGGCCGGCTATAGATGTCGCCGAAACCGAACTCGACCAGGAGCCGCCCGAAATCCGGCGCGATCGGTGCAAGCGCCGCGATCACGCGTTCGCCCACTTCGCCGTCGATTTCCTTCAGTTTGTTCCAGCCGCGCGTATAACGATCTTCAACGAGTTGTTCCATCGTGTCCGTCCTGTTCCGATTGAGAGTGAGAAGGTGTCGCCCGTCGTTCCGTATCGCGTTCCCGCGCCTCGTAGTACGCGATCTTGTCGCCGATCGCGTCGAGGCTCGCCTGCAGTTCCGCGATATGCACCCGCACCGCGTCGCGATGCGCAACCAGCAACCGGCGCCGCGCACCGAACGTCGGCTCGCCTTGCGCGCGCAGCGCCGCGAACTGCTGCATCTGCGCGATCGGCATGCCGGTCGCCTTCAGGCGCATCACGAACGCCAGCCAGTCAAGGTCGGCCGGCGCATAGAGCCGGTGCCCGGCCGCCGTGCGCGAAATCGCGCGCAGCAGGCCGGCCTGCTCGTAATACCGCAGCGTATGCGTCGACACGCCGGTCAGCTCGGCGACTTGCCCGATCGTCAGCGGACCGGCGGCGGAAGGTTTGGATACGGTTTTCGACATGGCAGGAACAAGGTTAGGAGTTAGAGTTCACTCTAAGTCAAGCCCTGTCGAACAGCCAGCGTCGCGATAACCCGCGATTCCCCCTCGACACCGTAAAGAATGGTCAAAAACGCCGCCCGGCGCGGCTCTCGGCCTTTACAGCGACGCAAGCCTTCAGCAAGATTCGGTCAGCCTGTCTTAAAAAGGGCACGCATTTGTCCTATGCTTAACGGCGACGCCCGGCCAGGTCTCGCCCCGCCGTCCGTTGCAACAGCCACCATCCGTCAGAACCAGGGAGCCTTTGCCATGCTGAAAAAGCTGCTGATGCTGTTCGTCGCGCTATCGCTGTCGCTCGCCGCAGGCTTTGCCGCGGCCGTCGAAGTCAACACGGCCGACCAGGCCGCGCTCGAAGCCGTGAAGGGTCTCGGGCCCGTCAAGTCGAAGGCGATCATCGACGAACGCACCAAGAACGGCCCATTCAAGGACGCCGACGATCTCGCAAATCGGGTAAAGGGCCTCGGCACGAAATCGGTCGGGCATCTCGAGGAAAACGGCCTGACGATCGGCGGCTCGTCGACGCCGCCGAAAGGCGTGAAGCTGTCGAAGCCGGCCGCGACGACGTCGGCCACCACATCGGCAACGACGTCGGCAGGCACCGCATCGACGTCCACGACCGCGACCGCCGGCACGGCGGCTACGGCGCCGGCCCCGGCGGCAAGCGCGCCGGAAGCGGCAACGAAGCCGGCGAAGACCAAGCGCGCGTCGAAGAAGGAAAAGGCGGCAGCGGCCGCAGCGGCATCCGCCGACGCGGGTGCGAGCGCACCGGCCGCAGCGTCGTCCGCGAAGGCGGCGAAGGGTTCGAAGAAAAAGAGCAAGAAGGACAAGGCAGCCTCCGCCGCCGCGGCGTCGGGCGCCTGATGTGCGCCGCGCGCGCGACGGCGTGCGCGCGGCATTCGTTCAACGGGCGCCCTTATTGCGGCGCCCTTATCGGTAAAGGTGAAGAACCATGGGTCTCCTCGACATCGTAGGCGGTCTGATCGGCGGCCAGGCCGGCGGCAACTCGCAAAGCGCGCTCATCGCGACCGCGCTCGAATTCATCAACAACCAGCCGGGCGGCCTAAACGGCCTGATCGAGAAGTTCAAGGCAGGCGGCGCCGGCGACATCATCGGCTCGTGGGTCGGCACCGGCCAGAACCAGCCGATCTCGCCGGACGCGCTGCAGAACGTGCTCGGCTCGGACGCGATCGGCGCGCTGGCAAGCAAGTTCGGCGTCGACCCGTCGATGGCATCGACCGTCCTCGCGCAGGTGCTGCCGCACGTCGTCAACCACGCGACGCCGGACGGCGCGGTGCCGGCCGATGGCCAGGCCCAGGTCGACCCGTCGAACGTACTCGGCTCGCTGTCGCAGCTCGCGGGCATGTTCGGCGGCAACAAGCAGGGCTGAAGCAGCACCGCTTCACGGCCCAATCGGGCCGCTCCATATGCAAACACCCCGCCGAGGCGGGGTGTTTGTTTTTGCGCGCCCGGCGCGAACCGGGCGTGCGGCCAGTGGCCGGCGTTCAGTGAACGACGCGGTCGAACACGAACTTGCCGTCGTTGATGTCGACCGGAATCACGTCCTTCGGACCGAAGCGGCCCGCGAGGATGAGCTTCGCGACCGGGTTCTCGATCTCCTGCTGGATCGCGCGCTTCAGCGGCCGCGCGCCGAACAGCGGATCGTAGCCGACCTTCGCGATCTGCTCGAGCGCCGCTTCCGACACGTCGAGCGCCATGTCGAGCTTCGCGAGCCGGTCGTGCAGGCGCGCCAGCTGGATCTTCGCGATCGACTCGATGTTGCTGCGGTCGAGCGCATGGAACACGACGACGTCGTCGATCCGGTTCAGGAACTCGGGGCGGAAATGCTGCTTCACCTCGAGCCACACCGCGTCCTTGATCTCGTCCTGCGGCGCACCGGTCATCGCCTGGATCACCTGCGAGCCGAGGTTCGACGTCATCACGATCACCGTGTTCTTGAAGTCGACCGTGCGCCCCTGCCCGTCCGTCATGCGGCCGTCGTCGAGCACCTGCAGCAGCACGTTGAACACGTCCGGATGCGCCTTCTCGATCTCGTCGAGCAGGATCACGCTGTACGGCTTGCGGCGCACGGCTTCCGTCAGGTAGCCGCCTTCCTCGTAGCCGACATAACCCGGCGGCGCGCCGATCAGCCGCGCGACGCTGTGCTTCTCCATGAACTCGCTCATGTCGATGCGGATCAGGTGCTCTTCCGAATCGAACAGGAACGACGCCAGCGCCTTGCACAGCTCCGTCTTGCCGACACCCGTCGGGCCGAGGAACAGGAACGAGCCGTACGGACGGTTCGGATCGGCGAGACCCGCGCGCGAACGGCGGATCGCATCGGCCACCGCGCTGATCGCCTCGTCCTGGCCGACCACGCGCTCGTGCAGCTTTTCCTCGATGTGCAGCAGCTTCTCGCGTTCGCCCTGCATCATCCGCGACACGGGAATTCCCGTCGAACGCGACACGACTTCCGCGATTTCCTCGGCGCCGACCTGCGTGCGCAGCAGGCGCGGACGCGTCGGGTTGTGCTGCTCCTGCTCTTCGGCCTGCGTGACCTGCTTCAGTTGTGCCTCGAGCTGCGGCAGCTTGCCGTACTGCAGCTCCGCGACCTTCTCCAGCTTGCCTTCACGCTGCAGCCGCGCGATGTCCGCCCGCGCCTTCTCGATCTCTTCCTTGAGCTGCGCGCTGCCCTGCACCGCGGCCTTCTCGGCGGTCCAGATTTCCTCGAGATCCGAATACTCGCGACCGAGCCGCTCGATCTCTTCCTCGATCAGCTGCAGGCGCTTCTGCGACGCTTCGTCCTGCTCCTTCTTCACGGCTTCGCGCTCGATCTTCAGCTGGATCAGCCGGCGGTCGAGCTTGTCCATCTCTTCGGGCTTCGAATCGATTTCCATCTTGATCTTCGAAGCGGCTTCGTCGATCAGGTCGATCGCCTTGTCGGGCAGGAAGCGGTCGGTGATGTAGCGGTGCGACAGCTCGGCCGCGGCAACGATCGCCGGGTCGGTGATGTCGACGCCGTGGTGCAGTTCGTACTTCTCCTGCAGCCCGCGCAGGATCGCGATCGTCGCCTCGACGCTCGGCTCGTCGACGAGCACCTTCTGGAAACGGCGCTCGAGCGCGGCATCCTTCTCGATGTACTTGCGGTATTCGTCGAGCGTGGTCGCGCCGATGCAGTGCAGCTCGCCGCGCGACAGCGCCGGCTTCAGCATGTTGCCCGCATCCATCGCGCCTTCGGCCTTGCCCGCGCCGACCATCGTGTGGATCTCGTCGATGAAGACGATCGTCTGGCCTTCGTCCTTCGCGATGTCGTTGAGCACGGCCTTCAGGCGCTCCTCGAACTCGCCGCGGTACTTCGCGCCGGCGAGCAGCGCGGCCATGTCGAGCGACAGCACGCGCTTGCCCTTCAGCGTCTCGGGCACTTCGCCGTTGACGATCCGCTGCGCGAGCCCTTCGACGATCGCCGTCTTGCCGACGCCCGGCTCGCCGATCAGCACCGGGTTGTTCTTCGTGCGGCGCTGCAGGATCTGGATCGAGCGGCGGATTTCGTCGTCGCGGCCGATCACCGGATCGAGCTTGCCCGAACGGGCGCGCTCGGTCAGGTCGACCGTGTACTTCTTCAGCGCCTCGCGCTGGCTTTCGGCATCCTGGCTGTGCACCTGCGAGCCGCCGCGCACCGCCGCGATCGCGGCTTCGAGCGCCTTGCGCGTGAGGCCGTGCTGACGCGCGAGCTTGCCGGCGTCGCCCTTGTCGTCGGACACGGCGAGCAGGAACATCTCGCTCGCGATGAACGTGTCGTTGAGCTTCTGCGCTTCCCTGTCGGCCTGGTTCAGCAGCCCGGCCAACTCGCGGCCGATCTGGATGTCGCCGCCCGTGCCCGTGACTTGCGGCAGGCGCGAGATCGCTTCGTTCAGCGCGCCTTGCAGCGCCTGCACATGAACACCCGCGCGCGACATCAGCGAACGGGCGGAACCGTCGTGCTGCGCGACCAGCGCCGCCAGTACGTGAACGGGTTCGATGTATTGATTGTCGCGGCCTGCCGCAAGGCTTTGCGCGTCCGAGAGTGCTTCCTGGAACTTGGTGGTGAGCTTGTCGATTCTCATTTTGTCGAGACCTCCAATTTTCGATTAACACCAAGATGAGGATGGTTATGCGGCTTTCAAGCGAAATTCGGGTTGATTCAGCGCAAAAATCGCTGGATGGCAATGCCGCGGCCCAGAGGCGGGACGCGGCCGGATCGCGGGACGCGGTGCTCGCGTGTCAGCCGGCCGTCGACGGCGGCTCGACGGGCGCAGGCGATTCGTCCGGTGACGGTGCGGTGCGCACGAGCGCGACCGGGCGGATGCCGAGCAACGCAGCAAGCGGCGACGCGGGTTCGACCAGTTCGCCGAGCGTGTGACGATCGAGCTCGGCGAAGAACGCATCGCGCGCGGCCGCCAGCACCCCCTTCAGGCGACACTGCGGCTCGATCACGCAGCCGCGCGACTCGCTGCCGTCGGTCGAAAAACAGCCGACCAGCGCGAAGTCGTTCTCGGTCGCGCGCACGACCTGGCCGACCGTCAGCAGCAGCGATTCGGGGAACAGCCGCAGCCCGCCGTTGCGGCCGCGGACCGTGTCGACCCATCCCAACTCGCCGAGCTGCTGCACGACTTTCATCAGATGGTTCTTCGAGATGCCGTAGGCGTCCGAGATCTCCTGGATCGTCGCGAGCCCCTCGCCGCGCACGGCAAGGTACAGCATCACGCGCAGCGAATAATCGGTGTAGTCGGTGAGTCTCATGGGCGAATACGGAAAAGATCGATCGTGCCCCGATTGCGCGGGCCGGGCCGGCCGGGACGCGCGCCGGGCCGGCTGACGGTCCCGTTCCGCGGCCCCGGGTTGCCCGGATGGCGCGAGCACAATAAGATGCGTTGCATCCGCACGTTTTCCAGGGGTTGTTGGACGCTATTTTGCGTCAAAATCCTGCCGGCGTCCTGCGCGTTGCCCGCGCCGCCGCTTCGTCGTTGCCTCGATCTCCCGGCCCTTTTTGCCATGACCGCCCTGCCTGCCTCGCCCGAAACCGCCCCGGCCCGCCCTCGCGATGCCGAGCCGACCGAAGACAACATCCGCGATCTCGTCTACGCGTTCTACGACCGCGTGCGCGCCGATCCGCTGCTCGGGCCCGTGTTCGACGCGAAGCTGGCCGGCCGCTGGGACGACCATTTGCCGAAGATGGTCACGTTCTGGTCGAGCCTCGTGCTCGGCACCAAGGGCTATCGCGGCAACGTGCAGCAGGCGCACCAGCCGCTCGACGGGATCGAGCCGGCCCATTTCAGCCGCTGGCTGTCGCTGTTCCTGAAGACCGTCGAGGCGCGCTACGCGCCGCCTGCGGCGATCCGCTTCATGGAACCCGCGCTGCGGATCGCGCAAAGCCTGCAGTTGAGCCGGTTCGGCTGGGATTACCGGATTCCGCCCGAGCAGCAGGCGCTGCTCGATGCGATCGCGCCGCGCCGCCGCGACGCGGGCGACGATCCGCACGCATTGCCGTCGCGTGCCCGCGGCGAACCGTTTCCGACGAAGATCATCGGGCGCAGCGCCGATCCGGACGCGTAACGCGCACACATCGCGCGCGACGTTTGCGCACATGCGGCACATCGCCGCACCGCGCGGACGCCGCGCTCAGCGCGGCGTGTTGCCCGATTCGACGCCCCAGCGCGCGAGCGCCGCATCGTCGGTGCTGCGCGCATCGACCCAGCGCTCGCCGTCAGGCGTCGTTTCCTTCTTCCAGAACGGCGCTTCGGTCTTCAGGTAGTCCATCACGAATTCGCACGACGCGAACGCATCGCCGCGATGCGCGGCGACCGTCGCCACCATCACGATCTGGTCGAGCGGCAGGAGCCTACCGACCCGATGCACGATTGCGACGTCGACGCCCGGCCAGCGCCGGCAGGCCTCGGCGGCGATCTTCTCGAGCGCCTTCTCGGTCATCCCCGGATAGTGCTCGAGCTCCATCGCGGCGACCGAATCGCCTTCGTTCAGGTCGCGCACGGTGCCGACGAAGCACGCGATCGCGCCGATCTTCGGATTGCGCGCGCGTAATGCCGCGACTTCGGCGTTCAGATCGAAGTCGTCGGTCTGGATTCGTATCGTTGCCATCACACGCTCCGGTCCCATGCCAAGCTCAACCGCCCGTCACCGGCGGAAAGAACGCGACCTCGCAGCCCTCGGTGAGCCGCGTGTCGGGATCGGTCATCTCGTGGTTGCACGCCATGCGCAATGCGCGCCCTTCGGCGAGCGTCTCGGCCCACGCACCGCCGCGCACGCGCAGCCACGCGCGCACGTCGCCGACGGTCGTTACGCTGTCCGGCACGTCGGCCTGCTCGTCGGCGACGCCCAGCGCTTCTCGTACGCTTGCAAAAAATTTCAGCTGAATCTTCATGGTTCGGGAAGCCGCCGCGTTACGACAGCAATTCGGAAAACGGAATGAAACGAACGGTCTCGCCTGCGCTGATCGCGTGCTGCGGCGGATTGTCGATCAGGCCGTCGCCCCAGACCGTCGACGTCAGCACCGCCGAGCTCTGGTTCGGGAACAGATCGAGGCCGCCGGCCGCATTGACGCGTGCGCGCAGGAATTCGTTGCGCCGGTCGCCCTTGCCTTGCGAAAAGTCGGCGCGCAGCGACAGCGCGCGCGGCGCGACGTCGCGCACGCCGGACAGGCGCAGCAGGAACGGCCGCACGAACAGCAGGAACGTGACGAAGCTCGATACGGGGTTGCCGGGCAGCCCGATGAAGTGCGCATCGGGGCGATCGTCGCCGCGCCGCACCGCGCCGTACGCGAGCGGCTTGCCGGGCTTCATCGCGATCTGCCACAGCGCGAGCCGCCCTTCGGACTCGACGGCCGGCTTCACGTGATCCTCGTCGCCGACCGATACGCCGCCGCTCGTCAGGATCACGTCGTGATCGCGCGCGGCCTCGCGCAGCGTGTCGCGCGTCGCGGCGAGCGAGTCGGGCACGATCCCGTAGTCGGTCACGTGGCAGCCGAGCCGCTCCAGCAGCCCGCGCAGCGTGAAGCGGTTCGAGTTGTAGATCGCGCCGGGCTTCAGCGGCTCGCCCGGCATCGTCAGCTCGTCGCCGGTAAAGAACACCGCGACGCGAATCCGCCGTGCGACCGACAGTTGCGCGCAGCCGACCGATGCGGCAAGGCCGAGCGCCTGCGGCGTGAGCCGCGTGCCGGCCGGCAGGATCACCGCGCCCTGCCGGATGTCCGCGCCCTGCGCGGTGATCCATTCACCGGCCTTCGGCGTATGCAGGATCTCGACCGCATCGCCGTCGGCCGACGTCTGCTCCTGCATCACGACGGCGTCGGCGCCCGGCGGCACCGTCGCGCCGGTGAAGATCCGCGCGGCCGTCCCGGCCGCGAGCGGCACGGCCGGATGACCGGCCGGAATCCGCTGCGATACCGGCAGACGCCGCTCGCCGTGCAGCAGGTCGGCGACGCGCACCGCATAACCGTCCATCGCGCTCGTATGCATCGGCGGCACGTCGAGCGGCGAGCTCACGTCGGCCGCCAGCACGCGGCCGAGCGCGTCGAGCGTGGCGACGGTTTCGGTGCCGGGCAGCGGCTTCGCGGCATCGAGCAGCGCGGCGAGCGCCTCGGCGGTCGACAGCATCGGCGCGCGCGGCGCCGCGGGATTCGGGTTCGACATCGATGGAATCGGGGAACGTTGGAGTCAATACCTCATTGTAGCGACGCCGTCGCGCGGGCGCGCGATATGGCGGACATGCGAGAACTGTGATCGTCGCGAACGCGCGGGTCTGGCACCTGTTTCGCGCGACGTTCGGCTGCAGACGCGCGGCGGGCTGCCGAACGCCTGCATATCGCAGTACCGCTGCACCGCATCGCCAAACGAAACGGCCGGAACCCCGATCCGTTCGACGAATCAGCATTCCGGCCGTCCTGCGCAGCCGGGCCCGCGGGCCCGGCCGTGCGTCATGCGCCCGTGTGCGCGGCGATGAAGTCCTTCACCTGCTGCGCGTCGGCCTTCACGACCTCGAAGCGCTGCGGCAGCGCCTCGAGCCCGTCGAATGCGGCCGGCCGCTCGGCTTCGCGATCGAGCGCTTCACGGATCGTCTCGCCGAACTTGATCGGTTGCGCCGTCTCGAGCACGACCATCGGCACGCCTGCGTCGAGATGTTCGCGCGCAACCTTCACGCCGTCGGCCGTGTGCGTATCGATCATCGTGTCGTAGCGCGAGAACACGTCGCGGATCGTCGCGATGCGGTCCGTGTGGCTGCTGCGGCCCGACACGAAGCCGAACTCCGCGACGCGCGCGAAATCGCCGCTCGCCGCGAGGTCGAAGCCGCCCTTCTCCTCGACATCGCGGAACAGCTGCATCACGCGCGCCGGATCGCGGCCGAGCAGGTCGAACACGAAGCGCTCGAAGTTCGACGCCTTCGAGATGTCCATGCTCGGGCTGCTCGTGTGATACGTGTTCTCGGCGCTGCGCACGCGATACGCGCCCGTGCGGAAGAACTCGTCGAGCACGTCGTTCTCGTTGGTCGCGACCACGAGCTTCGCGATCGGCAGCCCCATCATCCGCGCGATGTGGCCTGCGCATACGTTGCCGAAGTTGCCGGACGGCACCGTGAACGACACGCGCTCGTCGTTGGACTGCGTCGCCGCGAAATAGCCCTTGAAGTAGTACACGACCTGCGCGACGACGCGCGCCCAGTTGATCGAGTTGACCGTGCCGATCTTCTGCTGCGCCTTGAACACGTGATCGTTCGACACGGCCTTCACGATGTCCTGGCAGTCGTCGAACACGCCTTCGACCGCGAGGTTGAAGATGTTCGGATCCTGCAGGCTGAACATCTGGGCCGTCTGGAACGCGCTCATCTTCTTGTGCGGCGACAGCATGAACACGCGCACGCCGGCCTTGCCGCGCATCGCGTATTCGGCCGCGCTGCCCGTGTCGCCCGACGTCGCGCCGAGAATGTTCAGCGCTTCGCCGTGCTTCGCGAGCGTGTACTCGAACAGGTTGCCGAGCAGCTGCATCGCCATGTCCTTGAACGCGAGCGTCGGGCCGTTCGACAGTTCGAGCAGCGAGATCGGCGCACCGTTCTCGGTGCCGAGCGTCTTCAGCGGCGTGATGTCGGCCGCGTTCTCGCCGTGGCGCGTGTTGCTGTATACGTCGGCCGTATACGTGCGGCGCGTGATCGCGCGCAGATCGTCGGCCGGCACGTCGTCGCAGAACTTCGACAGGATCTCGAACGCGAGATCCGCGTACGGCAGCGCGCGCCAGCGCGCGAGCTCGTCGGTGGACACCTTCGGATACTCGGCCGGCAGGTAGAGCCCGCCGTCCTTCGCGAGACCGCCGAGCAGGATGTCGGAGAACGTATGGCGCTCGCCGATGCCGGCGCCGCGCGTGGAGATGTAGTTCATGTCGCCCTCAGTCCTCAATTCAGCGCTTCCATGCGCAGCTTCGTCACCTTCGACACGACCGTCGCGAGGCTTTCGATTTGCGCGATCGCTGCGTTGACGTTCTTCTCGAGCGTCTCGTGGGTAATCAGGATGATGTCGGTTTCGCCGTTCGCGCCGTCGACCTGCTCCGATTCCTTCTGCAGCAGCGCGTCGATCGAAATGCCCGATTCGGCGAGGATGCGCGTGATGTTGGCGAGCACGCCGGTCTGGTCGGCCACCCGCAGGCGCAGGTAGTAGCCGCTCGTGACTTCCTCGATCGGCAAAATCGGCGTGTTCGACAGGCTATCGGGCTGGAACGCGAGGTGCGGCACGCGATGCTCGGGGTCGGCCGTATGCAGGCGCGTGACGTCGACGAGATCCGCGACCACCGCCGACGCGGTCGGCTCCGCGCCCGCGCCCTTGCCGTAGTACAGCGTGGTACCCACCGCGTCGCCGTGCACGACGACCGCGTTCATCGCGCCTTCGACGTTCGCGAGCAGGCGCTTTTCCGGGATCAGCGTCGGGTGCACGCGCAGCTCGATGCCGCTTTCGGCGCGGCGCGCGATGCCGAGCAGCTTGATCCGGTAGCCGAGTTCTTCCGCGTAGCGGATGTCGGTTGCGTCGAGCTTGCTGATGCCCTCGACATACGCGCGATCGAACTGCACCGGCACGCCGAACGCGATCGCGCTCATGATCGTCGCCTTGTGCGCGGCGTCGATGCCTTCGATGTCGAAGGTCGGATCGGCTTCCGCGTAGCCGAGCTCCTGCGCGGCCTTCAGCGCGGTCGCGAAGTCGAGCCCGCGGTCGCGCATTTCCGACAGGATGTAGTTCGTCGTGCCGTTGATGATGCCCGCGATGTACTGGATGCGGTTCGCGGTCAGGCCTTCGCGCAGCGCCTTGATGATCGGGATGCCGCCGGCGACGGCCGCCTCGAACGCGACCATCACGCCCTTCGCGCGCGCGGCCTCGAAGATCTCGGTGCCGTGCACCGCGAGCAGCGCCTTGTTCGCCGTCACGACGTGCTTGCCGTTCGCGATCGCGCGCAGCACGAGCTCGCGCGCGATGCCCGTGCCACCGATCATCTCGGCGATGATCGCGATCGACGGATCGTCGACGACCGAATTGAAATCGTCGGTGATCTGCGCGGCGCCGGCATCGCCGCCGAGCGCAGCCTGCGCCTTGGCAGGGTTGCGCACGGCAATGCGCGTCACCTCGATGCCGCGCCCCGCGCGTCGCTTGATTTCTTCCTGGTTGCGGCGCAGCACCGTGAAGGTGCCGCTGCCCACCGTGCCGAAGCCCAACAGGCCAACTTTGATCGGTTCCATGCTGCGTGTGATCGATGAGTAAGAAGTAATGGGTTCCGTGTGGTCCTGTCCGCTCAGACCGAATGGCGCTTGCGGTAGCCGTCGAGGAAGCGTGCGATCCGGTTGATCGAATCGGTCAGGTCGTCGAGGTTCGGCAGGAAGACCACGCGGAAGTGGTCCGGCGTCGCCCAGTTGAAACCCGTGCCCTGCACGAGCAGCACGCGCTCTTCGAGCAGCAGGTCGAGTATGAACTGCTGATCGTTCTGGATCGGATAGATTTTCGGATCGAGGCGCGGAAACATGTACAGCGCGGCCTGCGGCTTCACGCAGGTCACGCCCGGAATCGACGTGAGCATGTCGTAAGCGAGCTCGCGCTGCTTGTACAGGCGCCCGCTCGGCACGATCAGCTCGTTGATGCTCTGGTAGCCGCCGAGCGCCGTCTGGATCGCGAACTGCCCCGGCACGTTCGCGCACAGGCGCATCGACGACAGGATGCCGAGCCCTTCGAGGTAATCCTTCGCGCGCCGGCGGTTGTCGCCGCCGAGGCCCGACACGGCCATCCAGCCCGCGCGGTAGCCGCACGAGCGATAGCTCTTCGACAGGCTGTTGAACGTGACGGTGATCACGTCCTCCGACAGCGAGCCCATCGCCGTGTGCTCGAGGCCGTCGTAGACGATCTTGTCGTAGACCTCGTCGGCAAACACGATCAGCCCGTGCTGGCGCGCGATCTCGAGCAGCTCCAGCAGCAATTCGTCGGAATAAAGCGCGCCCGTCGGGTTGTTCGGGTTGATCACGACGATCGCCTTCGTGTTCGGCGTGATCTTGCGGCGGATGTCGTCGAGATCGGGCATCCACGCGTTCTGCTCGTCGCACATGTAGTGCACGGGCGTGCCGCCCGACAGGCTCACCGCCGCCGTCCACAGCGGGTAGTCGGGCGCAGGCAGCAGCACTTCGTCGCCGTCGTTCAGCAACGCCTGGGTCGCCATCACGATCAGCTCGGACGCGCCGTTGCCGATGTAGATGTCGTCGAGGCCGACGCCCACGACGCCCTTTTCCTGCGTGTAGTGCATCACGGCCTTGCGGGCCGAGAACACGCCTTTCGAATCCGAATAGCCCGACGACGCCGGCAGGTTGCGGATCATGTCCTGGATGATCTCGTCCGGTGCGTCGAAGCCGAACGGCGCGAGGTTGCCGATGTTCAGCTTGATGATGCGGTGGCCTTCTTCCTCGAGGCGCTTCGCGTGCTCGAGCACCGGGCCACGGATGTCGTAGCAGACGTTGAGCAGCTTGTTCGACTTCTGAATCGGTTTCACGACGACACGGTTCCTGGGTTGGCCTTGCGGCCGGGGGGCGGGATCAAAACTGGAAAGCGGCCGGTCTGTGCGCGCTGTCTAGACTGGGAAAAAGCGGGCGATCGGGCGCGGCTTGTGGCAGCGCGCGATGCAAGTGGCGCCCGTGGGCGACCAAAAAGTTATAATTTAGCGGATTTTGGCCGACTTTCGCAATGCACCATAGCCGCGCCGGGCCCGCGCCGTCAGGCGTCCCGCGTGCACAGGCGCGCGAAACCGGCCGCCCCGGGCCCGTGCGGCCCTGCAACACATTCCCCTACGGAACCGCGGAATACCGATTTGAAACTGCACCAGGACGCGAGCGGCGCGCTCAACACCGTCACCGGCTACGGCCCCGATTATGTCGACGTCAATCTCGAACGCCATGAAACGAGCGTCATCGTGCTGCCCGGCGCGCCGGTCCAGGCATGGCCCGTGTCGTCGTTCGACGCGCTCGCGCCCGAGCATTTCGCGATGCTGCTCGACCCGACGCCCGAACTCGTGATCTTCGGCAGCGGCGCGCGGCTGCGCTTCCCGCACCCGCGGCTGGTCGCCGCGCTCACGGCCAGGCGGATCGGCGTCGAGACGATGGATTTCCAGGCCGCGTGCCGCACCTACAACATCCTGATGGCCGAGGGCCGCAAGGTCGCCGCTGCGCTCTTAATTGAACGTTAATCCCCGATGCGGTAAAACTCGGGCCGGCGCAGCGGGTCGATCCCCGGATCGGCCCGGCCAGGCCGCCCGCCCCCGGCGCAATCCGCCGGCGGCCCGTCACAACAACCAACAGGCTGAAAACCCATGAACGATACGCCGTCGAGGCTACCGCTCAATCGCATCACGCTCGTCCTCCTGCTCGTCGCGCTCGCGATCGTCTGGTTCGCGCCGCTCGGGCTGCGCCACCTGATCCCGAGCGACGAAGGCCGCTACGCGGAGATGGCGCGCGAGATGTTCGTCACCGGCGACTGGATCACGCCGCGCTACAACGGCTACAAGTACTTCGAGAAGCCGCCGCTGCAGACCTGGCTGAACGCGCTGACGTTCGCGTGGTTCGGCATCGGCGAATGGCAGGCGCGCCTCTACACGGCCGTCGTGAGCTTCGCCGGCGTGCTGCTCGTCGGCTTCACCGGCGCGCGCCTGTTCAACCCGCTGTCGGGCTTCCTCGCCGCCGTCGTGCTCGCGAGCTCGCCGTACTGGAACCTGATGGGCCACTTCAACGCGCTCGACATGGGGCTCGCGTTCTGGATGGCGCTGTCGCTGTGCTCGCTGCTGCTCGCGCAGCGGCCCGGGCTGCGCCCGGCCGCAGTGCGCGGCTGGATGTGGGCGTGCTGGGCCGCGATGGCGTTCGCGGTGCTGTCCAAGGGCCTCGTCGGGCTGATCCTGCCCGGCGCCGTGCTCGTGCTCTACACGCTGATCGCGCGCGACTGGGCGCTGTGGAAGCGCCTGTATCTCGTCAGCGGCCTCGTGATCTTCTTCGCGATCGTCACGCCGTGGTTCGTGCTCGTCCAGCAGCGCAACCCCGAGTTCTTCAACTTCTTCTTCATCGTCCAGCAGTTCCGCCGCTACCTGACCCCGGAGCAGAACCGCCCGGGGCCGCTGTACTACTTCGTGCCGGTGCTGCTGGTCGGCTTCCTGCCGTGGCTGTCGGTCGCGTGGCAGAGCATCCGCCATGCGCTGCGGATGCCGCGCCAGCCGAACGGCTTCTCGCCGATGCTCGTGCTGCTGATCTGGAGCGCGTTCATCTTCCTGTTCTTCAGCGCGTCGCATTCGAAGCTGATCTCGTACGTGCTGCCGATCGCGCCGGCGCTCGCGCTGATCGTCGGCGCGTACCTGCCGCTGGTGTCGGCCGACCGGTTCCGCCGCCACCTGCTCGGCTACCTCGTGTTCTTCGTCGCCGCGGCATTCGGGATCATCTTCCTCGCGTACCAGGGCGATGCCCGCACGCCGAACGCGCTGTACCGCGCGTTCCAGATGTGGCTGTACGCGGGCCTCGCGATCGCGGCCGCGCTGACGCTCGCGGCCGCGTGGCTGAACCGCCGCGCGGGCGTGGCCGCCGCGATCGCCGCGTTCGGCGCCGCCTGGCTCGCGTTCGGCACGATCGGCGGCACCGGGCACGACGAGTTCGGCCGCTACAGCTCGGGCGCGCAACTCGCGCCCGCCGTGCGCGCCGAACTGGCAAAGCTGCCGCCCGACACGCCGTTCTACTCGATCGAGATGCTCGATCACACGTTCCCGTTCTATATGGGCCACACGACGATCATGGTTCAGCGCCAGGACGAACTCGCGTTCGGGATCTCGGTGGAGCCGAACAAATGGATTCCGACCGTCGACGAATGGATCACGCGCTGGAAACAGGAAACCCATGCGCTCGCGATCATGCCACCCGGCCAGTACGACGCGCTGGTCAAGCAAGGCGTGCCGATGCGCGTGATCGCGCGCGACAACCGCCGCGTGATCGTCGAGAAACCGCAATCGTAAGGACGCCCGCCGCATGAATCCCGTTTCGTTCGTCTGCATCATCACCGGCGTGATGCTCAACGCCTGTGCGCAACTTCTGCTGAAAGCCGGCGTCAACGCCGTTGGACACTTCGAATTCAGCCGTGCGAACATCATCCCGGTCGGCCTGAAGATCGCGACCCAGTTGCCGATCATCGGCGGCCTGAGCTGCTACGTGCTGAGCGTCGTCGTCTGGATCCTCGGGTTGTCGCGGGTCGACGTGTCGATCGCGTACCCGATGCTGTCGCTCGGCTACGTCGTCAATGCATTCGCGGCCTGGTACCTGTTCGGCGAGGTGCTGTCGGTCCAACGGCTCGTCGGCATCGGCATCATCCTGATCGGGGTGCTCGTGCTTGCACGAAGCTGAGCATGCCTCGCGGCGTTAAGCGTCTGCCTACAAAAAATCACGGTACGAATCCGCCAACCGGTGTTTAATGCCGGTTTCGGACGGGATTGCCCGACCCTTTTATTACACGCCATTACAGGCCAAAGCGTTCATGAGCCAGACTACCGCTCCGTTTCTGCCGTTCACCCGCCCCGAGATCGATGAGGAAACCATCCAGGGCGTCGTCGAAGTGCTGCGCTCGGGCTGGATCACCACCGGCCCGCAGTGCCAGAAATTCGAAGCGGCGCTGTCCGAATACTGCGGCGGCCGTCCGGTCCGCGCGTTCAACTCGGGCACCTGCACGCTCGAGATCGGCCTGCGCATCGCGGGCGTCGGCGCCGGCGACGAGGTGATCACGACGCCGGCGTCGTGGGTCTCGACCAGCAACGTGATCCTCGAGACGGGCGCGACGCCCGTGTTCGCCGACATCGATCCCGTCACGCGCAACATCGACCTCGACAAGCTCGAGCAGGCGATCACGCCGCGCACGAAGGCGATCATCCCCGTCTACCTGGCCGGCCTGCCGGTCGACATGGACCGCCTGTACGCGATCGCGCGCGCGCACAACCTGCGCGTGATCGAAGACGCGGCGCAGGCGCTCGGCTCGACGTGGAACGGCAAGCGCATCGGCGCGATCGGCGACATCGTGTCGTTCAGCTTCCACGCGAACAAGAACCTGACGACGATCGAAGGCGGCGCGCTCGTGCTGAACAACGAGGACGAGGCGACGCTCGCGCAGAAGTACCGGCTGCAGGGCATCACGCGCACGGGCTTCGACGGGATGGACTGCGACGTGCTCGGCGGCAAGTACAACCTGACCGACGTCGCCGCGCGCGTCGGCCTCGGCCAGCTGCCGCACCTCGAGCGCTTCACCGCGCAGCGCCGTGCGCTCGCGCGCGCGTATTTCGCCGCGTTCGACGGTAGCCCGGCCGCGAAGCTCGGCGTCGGCCTGCCGGTCGCCGAATTCGAGAACGGCAACTGGCACATGTTCCAGATCACGCTGCCGCTCGAGCGGCTGTCGATCCCGCGCGCCGAGTTCATGGCGCAGATGAAGGAACGCGGCATCGGCACGGGCGTCCACTACCCGGCGATCCATCTTTTCACGCTGTACCGTGCGCGCGGCTTCAAGGAGGGCATGTTCCCCCACGCCGAACGGTACGGCGCGTCGACCGTCACGCTGCCGCTGTTCACGCAGATGACGGAGGGCGACGTGCGTCGCGTGGTCGACGCCATCAACCAGATTTGCGAACAATACGGAAAATAAGCGTACATGAGTCACCTAGAAGCACGCGCCGGGCATCCGGGCGCCGGGCAACCGGAAGTATCGGTCATCATCCCCGTGTACAACGAGGAAGACGGCCTCGCCGCGCTGTTCGCGCGGCTGTATCCGGCGCTCGACGCACTCGACACGTCATACGAAGTGATCCTGATCAACGACGGCAGCCGCGACCGCTCGGCCGCGATGCTCGCCGACCAGTTCCACGTGCGCCCCGACACGACTCGCGTCGTGCTGCTCAACGGCAACTACGGCCAGCACATGGCGATCCTCGCGGGCTTCGCGCAGTCGCGCGGCGAGATCGTCATCACGCTCGACGCCGACCTGCAGAACCCGCCCGAGGAAATCGGCAAGCTGATCGCGAAGATGCGCGAGGGCTACGACTACGTCGGCTCGATCCGCAAGCAGCGCCAGGACAGCCTGTGGCGACGCAAGGCGTCGCAGATGATGAACCGGCTGCGCGAGCGCATCACGCGCATCAAGATGACCGACCAGGGCTGCATGCTGCGCGCGTACAGCCGCCGCATCATCGACACGATCAACGTGTGCGGCGAAGTCAACACGTTCATCCCGGCGCTTGCCTATACGTTCGCGCAGAAGCCGACCGAAATCGAGGTCGCGCACGAGGAGCGCTTCGCGGGCGAGTCGAAGTACTCGCTGTACAGCCTGATCCGGCTGAACTTCGACCTCGTGACGGGCTTCTCGGTCGTGCCGCTGCAGTGGCTGTCGTTCATCGGCGTGATCCTGTCGCTCGGCTCCGCCGCGCTGTTCGTGCTGCTGCTCGTGCGGCGCTTCATCGTCGGCGCGGAAGTGCAAGGCGTGTTCACGCTGTTCGCGATCACGTTCTTCCTGCTCGGCGTGATCATCTTCGCGCTCGGCCTGCTCGGCGAATACGTCGGCCGCATCTACCAGCAGGTGCGCGCACGGCCGCGCTACCTGATCCAGGCCGTGCTCGAGCAGCACGACGGCATGCCGGCGGTGCCGGCCGGCGAGAACCGCGCAGGAGCCGCGCAATGAAGCCGCGCGCGGTCGTCTTCGCGTATCACAACGTCGGCGTGCGGTGCCTGCAGGTGCTGCTCGCGCGCGGCGTCGACGTCGCGCTCGTCGTCACGCACGAGGACAACCCGAACGAGAACATCTGGTTCGGCAGCGTCGCGTCCGTCGCGGCCGAGCACGGCATTCCGGTCGTCACGCCGGCCGATCCCGCCGATCCGGCGCTGCGCCGCGCGGTATCGGACGCGCAGCCGGATTTCATCTTCTCGTTCTACTATCGGCACATGCTGCCGGCGGACCTGCTCGCGATCGCGCCGCGCGGCGCGTACAACATGCACGGTTCGCTGCTGCCGAAATACCGGGGTCGGGTACCGACCAACTGGGCCGTGCTGAACGGCGAGACCGAAACCGGCGCGACGCTGCACGAAATGGCCGCGAAACCCGACGCGGGCGCGATCATCGGCCAGACCGCGGTGCCGATCCTGCCGGACGACACGGCCACGCAGGTGTTCGACAAGGTCACGGTGGCCGCCGAGCAGACGCTCTGGCGCGTGCTGCCCGCGCTGCTCGCGGGCGAGGCGGCGCACCTGCCGAACGATCTCGCGACCGGCAGCTACTTCGGCGGGCGCAAGCCCGAGGACGGCCGCGTCGACTGGTCGAAGCCGGCAGCGCAGGTCTACAATCTGGTGCGTGCGGTCGCGCCGCCGTATCCGGGCGCGTTCACGGACGTCGGCGGCACGCGTTTCGTGATCGCGCGCGCGCGCCTCGCGGCGCCCGGCAGCGCGGCAGCGGCCGCCGCGGCAGATTTGCCGCCCGGCCTGCACGTAAGCGATAATGCGCTATTCGGCGTCTGCGGCGACAGCCGCGCCCTATCCATTCTCGAGCTGTGGCAGCAGCGCGACGGCAGCGAAACCGTCGTGACGCCCGCGGAATTCGCGCAGTTCATTCATTCTTCCCGTCATTCATGAAAGCAAAAAAAGTCCTGATCCTGGGTGTGAACGGCTTCATCGGCCATCACCTGTCGAAGCGCATTCTTGAAACCACCGATTGGGAAGTGTTCGGCATGGACATGCAGACCGATCGGCTTGGCGACCTCGTCAACCACGAGCGGATGCATTTCTTCGAAGGCGACATCACGATCAACAAGGAGTGGGTCGAGTATCACGTGAAGAAGTGCGACGTGATCCTGCCGCTCGTCGCGATCGCGACGCCCGCCACCTACGTCCAGCAGCCGCTGCGCGTGTTCGAGCTCGACTTCGAGGCGAACCTGCCGATCGTGCGTTCGGCCGTCAAGTACGGCAAGCACCTCGTGTTCCCGTCGACCTCCGAGGTCTACGGCATGTGCTCGGACGAGCAGTTCGACCCGGACGCATCGGCCCTCACCTACGGCCCGATCAACAAGCCGCGCTGGATCTACGCGTGCTCGAAGCAGCTGATGGACCGCGTGATCTGGGGCTACGGGATGGAAGGCCTGAACTTCACGCTGTTCCGCCCGTTCAACTGGATCGGCCCGGGCCTCGACTCGATCTACACGCCGAAGGAAGGCAGCTCGCGCGTCGTCACGCAGTTCCTCGGCCACATCGTGCGCGGCGAGAACATCAGCCTCGTCGACGGCGGCTCGCAGAAGCGCGCGTTCACCGACATCGGCGACGGCATCAGCGCGCTGATGAAGATCATCGAGAACAAGAACGGCGTCGCATCGGGCAAGATCTACAACATCGGGAATCCGAAGAACAACTTCTCGGTTCGCGAGCTCGCGCACAAGATGCTCGAACTGGCGGCGGAATTCCCCGAGTACGCCGATTCGGCCAAGCAGGTGAAGCTCGTCGAAACGACGTCCGGCGCCTACTACGGCAACGGCTACCAGGACGTGCAGAACCGCGTGCCGAAGATCGACAACACGATGCAGGAACTCGACTGGGCGCCGCAAGCGACGTTCGACGACGCGCTGCGCAACATCTTCGAAGCGTATCGCGGCCACGTCGCCGACGCGCGCGCGCTCGTCGAACAGCAAGGCTGACCGGGACGCTCGCTTGGCTCGCATCGTCCTCAAGATCGACGTCGACACGCTGCGCGGCACGCGCGAAGGCGTGCCGAACCTCGCGCGCATCTTCGACCGCTTCAGTGCGCGCGCGACCTTCCTCTTCAGCCTCGGGCCCGATCACACGGGCTGGGCGCTGCGGCGCGTGTTCCGCCCCGGCTTCCTGAAGAAAGTGTCGCGCACGTCGGTGGTCGAGCACTACGGCGTGAAGCAGCTGATGTACGGCGTGCTGCTGCCGGGCCCCGACATCGGCCGCCGTGCGATCTCCAACATGCGCGCGATCCACGAGGCCGGCTTCGAATGCGGGATCCACACGTGGGATCACGTGTACTGGCAGGACAACGTCCGCGTGCGCGATCGCGACTGGACCGCGCGTGAAATGCAGAAGAGCCATGCGCGCTTCATCGAGATCTTCGGCACGCCGCCCGTCACGCACGGCGCGGCCGGCTGGCAGATGAACGACTCCGCGTTCGAGCAGATCGATGCATGGGGGATGCGCTACGCATCCGACGGCCGCGGCCATTCGCCGTACCTGCCCGTCGTCGGCGGCCGCACGCTATCGCACGTGCAGATGCCGACGACGCTGCCCACGCTCGACGAAGTGCTCGGCATCGACGGCGTCGACACGCATAACGTCGCCGCGCACATCCTCAGGTTCACCGAAACCAATCCGCACGACCAGGTGTTCACGCTGCACGCGGAACTGGAAGGCCAGAAGCTCGCGCCCGTGTTCGAGCAACTGCTCGCCGGCTGGCGCGCGCAAGGCCACACGTTTGCGACGATGGGCGACTACCACGCGACGCTGGACCGCGACTCGCTGCCATCGTACCCTGTCACGTGGGGCGAAATCCCCGGCCGCTCCGGCGAACTGATCGTCCAGCCCGACTGAGTTCGCACGCGAGCCGGCGTCGCCCGCCGCGCCCTTGCGGCGCGCTGCCGCGGCGCCCCGCCGAACCGCGCCGCAGCGGCGCCTTTCCATAACAACAGGAGAAACACGTGTCTGTCGAAGTTGACCGTCAAGTTCCCGATTTCACCGCACCGGCCACGGGCGGCGACATTTCGCTGTCCGACCTGAAGGGCAAGAAGCTCGTGCTGTACTTCTATCCGAAGGACAACACGCCGGGCTGCACGACCGAAGGGCTGCAGTTCCGCGATCTCTATCCGAAGTTCAAGAAAGCCGGTGCGGAAGTCATCGGCGTGTCGCGCGACAGCCTGCGCTCGCATGACAATTTCAAGGCAAAGCTCGAACTGCCGTTCCCGCTGATCTCCGATGCCGACGAAGCGCTGTGCGCGCTGTTCGATGTCATCAAGATGAAGAAGATGTATGGCAAGGAAGTGCGCGGAATCGAGCGCTCGACGTTCCTGATCGACGCCGACGGCGTACTCCGTCAGGCATGGCGCGGCATCAAGGTGCCGGGTCATGTGGACGACGTGCTAAGTGCTGTACAAGCGCTTTGAGGCGCGTTATATTGGGCCGCAATGAATGCCAGTTCGCCCCATATTTCTCGTAGCTGCGCCGGTGCTCGATGCGATGCTTCCCGGCACCTGACGCGCATCACGACGGTATCAGCCGAGCCGCATGCCCCTGTCGACGGGGCAGCGGCTTTTTTTATGGATTGCGCGCCGGCCCTCGGTCCGGCCCTCACCCCGTCAAGGAGCTGATCGACACTTAGGCGAACCGGCTAGACGAAATTCCTGTGCGCCACCGCGCGCAAACTGCATGCGTCTACGTCACGCAGGATGCGATCAGCGGCGCACGCCTTGCGACACGATTCCTCCCGAGGGACACCATGCCTTTGCCTACTCCCCCCAGCAAGCTCGGCAGCCTTCTGCCGCCCGACGAATACAAGGCGAAAGCGCGGCCCGCGAAAGCCGCGAAGAAATCCGCCGAAGGGGACGCATCCACAGCCGGTGACTATGGTCCGGCCAGCGTGGCCCAACCGATGATCGAAGCCGCGAACACGGCCGCGCCGCTGCGCGCCGTCGCGTCTTCGGCGCAAGATGCCGCGAGCGCACCCGCCCGCGGCCGCAAGACCAGGCAGACGGCCGCACTGTTGCAGCCGATGCCGGCGCCCGCCGCCCCCGCGGCGCCGGTCGTCGCGCGCCACGACAAACCGGCCGCCGACAAGCCGGCCGCGGCTCCCGCGCGCGATGCCGGCGCGGCGACGAAATCGCGCGGCCGCAAGCCCGCCGACGCCGAACTGCAGAAGCTGTTCGTGCTCGACACCAACGTGCTGATGCACGACCCGAGCAGCCTCTTCCGCTTCGAGGAACACGACGTCTATCTGCCGATGATGACGCTCGAGGAACTCGACAACCACAAGAAGGGGATGTCCGAAGTCGCGCGCAACGCACGCCAGGTTAGCCGCACGCTCGACGCGCTCGTCGCCGATGCAGGCGCGATCACGGCCGGCATCCCGCTGTCGCGCCTCGGCAGCCGCGAGGCGCTCGGCCGCCTGTACTTCCAGACGAAGCTCGCCGACATCGCGCCAATCGAAGGCTTGCCCGCAGGCAAGGCCGACAACCAGATCCTCGGCGTCGTGCGCGCGCTGCAGCGCGACCGGCCCGACCGCCAGGTCGTGCTGGTGTCGAAAGACATCAACATGCGGATCAAGGCGCACGCGCTCGGCCTGCCGGCGGAAGACTACTTCAACGACCAGGTGCTGGAGGACTCGGATCTCCTCTACAACGGCGTGCGCGAACTGCCGCAGGACTTCTGGACCAAGCACGCGAAGGGCATGGAGAGCTGGCAGGACACGAAGACGGGCACCACGTACTACCGCGTGACGGGCCCGCTCGTCGCGTCGATGCTCGTCAACGAGTTCGTCTATCTCGAGCCGCAGAACGGCGAACCGACGTTCCACGCGATCGTCCGCGAGCTGAACGGCAAGACGGCGCTGCTGCAGACGCTGCGCGACTACAGCCACCACAAGAACAACGTGTGGGGCATCACCGCGCGCAATCGCGAGCAGAACTTCGCGCTGAACCTGCTGATGAACCCCGAGATCGACTTCGTCACGCTGCTCGGCCAGGCCGGCACCGGCAAGACGCTCGTCGCGCTCGCGGCCGGCCTCGCGCAGGTGCTCGACGACAAGCGCTACAACGAGATCATCGTGACGCGCGCGACCGTGCCCGTCGGCGAGGACATCGGTTTCCTGCCCGGTACCGAGGAAGAGAAGATGCAGCCGTGGATGGGCGCATTCGACGACAACCTCGAAGTGCTGCAGAAGACCGACGATGCCGCCGGCGAATGGGGCCGTGCCGCGACGCAGGAACTGATCCGTTCGCGCCTGAAGGTGAAGAGCATGAACTTCATGCGCGGCCGCACGTTCGTCGACAAGTACCTGATCATCGACGAGGCGCAGAACCTGACGCCGAAGCAGATGAAGACGCTCGTCACGCGCGCGGGCCCCGGCACGAAGATCGTGTGCCTCGGCAACATCGCGCAGATCGACACGCCTTACCTGACCGAAGGCAGTTCGGGCCTGACCTACGTCGTCGACCGCTTCAAGGGCTGGGGCCACAGCGGCCACGTGACGCTCGCGCGCGGCGAACGCTCGCGGCTCGCCGACTACGCGTCGGACATCCTGTAACGCGGCAGGCCGGCTTTCGACGCATCGCGGCGCTCCGTTTCCGGAGCGCCGTTTTTATTTGGGGTCGAAAACGCAGGTAACACATCGTCACGCAACAGCTCCATTTACGCGCGAAACTTCAAGTAAATTCTCAAGAATGGTTGCTTAAGCCCCGCCGGAGCGTCTACCATCGGGTCTGTCTGTTGTCATACGATTCGCGAGTGCGCCGCGCTCGCCCGCCTTGCCATGCTTCGAATCTGGGTCCCCGTCGCCGTCGTTTCGCTGCTTGCGGCCTGCTCCAGCGTGCCGCCGCAGTCGGCATCGCGCGAGCCGGGAATGAAGATCACGACGCCGCGCGCGTTCCCGGCTCCCGCCAATTTCCCGAAATTCGTCGATCACAGCGTCGGCCAGGAAGAAATCTCGATCCAGGCGATGAGCCTGGTCGGCGTCCCGTATCGCTGGGGCGGCAATACGCCGACGAGCGGCTTCGACTGCAGCGGGCTCGTGCGCTACGTGATCGGCCGCGCGGCCGACGTGAACCTGCCGCGCACGACCGCCGACATGAGCGGCCGCGGCGTGTCGATCGAGCCCGATCAGGTCGCGCCGGGCGACCTGATCTTCTTCAATACGACCGGGCGGCCGCATTCGCACGTCGGCATCTATGTCGGCAAGCTGCGCTTCGTCAACGCGCCGTCGACGGGCGGCACCGTGCGGCTCGACTACCTGACGAACCCGTACTGGGCCAAGCGTTTCGACGGCATTCGCCGCGTTGCGCCGCCGCGCGCGACGCCCGCGCCGTTCGACGCGCCGACCTACGAGGCGAAGCGCGACGAGCCGCGCAACCCGCCGGCGGTTGCGCCCGCCCCTGTCGTGACTGCCGCCGCGGCGCGGCAGCCTGCCTATGCGTCGTCGCAAGCCGGAGCGACGCAGTCGCCCGCTCCGGTCATGCCGGCCGTGACGACCGCGGCAGTGGCGCCTGCGGCCGCACCCGCCGATCCGTACGAACCGCCGCCGACGCGCGTGCAGGCAGCCCGGCAGCAGGCAACATCGGCGATTGGCGATGGCGGCCTGACCGCAATGACGGCGAACGCAGCGCCGGCCGGCCCGGTAGAAGCCGGCACGCAGATTCCGACGACGGCACTGACGGCCGCCCAGGCTGCCGCATTCGATGCGGAGCCGCCACCGGCAGCAGCCGCGACGTCGCCGCGCGGCACCGAGCCCGCGGCCGTGCAGGTGCTGCGTGCGTCGACGCAATCCGCGCCCGTTAGCCCGCGCACCGGCACCGCAGACGATCCGATTGCCCGGTTCGCGAACGGAAGCTACTAGCCCGTTGCTCAAACGCCGACGGTAACCTCGGCGGCATCCGCCGCAGCCCCGCCGTTCGTCGCAAACTTCCTCGCCTCCAAAGAAAATGCGCCGCAGCCTTTCGGCTTGCGGCGCATTTCATGTCGATCCGGCAGCGTCGGCGATCAGAAGATCCGGTGCCCGAGCCACCATCCGCCGGCCGCGATCAACGCGGATGCCGGAATCGTCAGCACCCACGCCCACACGATGTTGCCGGCAACGCCCCAGCGCACGGCCGACAGCTTCTGCGTCGCGCCGACGCCGACGATCGCGCCGGTGATCGTATGCGTGGTCGAGACCGGGATGCCGAGGAACGACGCGATGAACAGCGTGATCGCCCCGCCGCTTTCGGCACAGAAACCGCCGACCGGCTTGAGCTTCGTGATCTTCTGGCCCATCGTGCGCACGATGCGCCAGCCGCCGAACAGCGTGCCGAGGCCCATCGACAGGTAGCACGCGCCGATCACCCACGCGGGCGGCGCCGCGGACGTCGCCGACGCATAGCCCGACGCGATCAGCAGCATCCAGATGATGCCGATCGTCTTCTGCGCGTCGTTGCCGCCGTGGCCGAGGCTGTACAGGCCGGCCGACAGCAGCTGGAGCCTGCGGAACCGCCGGTCGACCTTGCTGGGTGCGGTACGGAAATACAGCCACGACACGCCGAGCATGAACAGCGAACCGAGGATGAAGCCGAGCAGCGGCGAAATGAAGATGAACGCGACGGTCTTCATCAGCCCGTCGATGTTCAGCGAGCTCCAGCCCGACTTCGCGAGTGCCGAGCCGACGAGGCCGCCGATCAGCGCGTGCGACGAGCTCGACGGAATCCCGTAGTACCAGGTGATCACGTTCCAGCCGATCGCGCCGACCAGCGCGCCGAACACGACGTAGTGGTCGACGATCTCGGGATCGATCGTGCCTTTACCGACGGTCTGCGCGACTTTCAGGTGGAAGATGAAATACGCGATGACGTTGAACGCTGCCGCGAACACCACGGCCTGCTGGGGTTTCAGCACCCCGGTGGACACGACGGTGGCGATCGAGTTCGCCGCGTCGTGGAAGCCGTTCATGAAGTCGAATACGAGCGCGACCAGCACCAGCGTCGCGACCATCCATAGGGCGAGTTGTATCGAATGCATCGTGGTCCGCTCAGGCGTTTTCCAGCACGATGCCTTCGATGATGTTCGCAACGTCCTCGCACTTGTCGGTGATCTCTTCGAGCAGCTCGTAGATCGCCTTCAGCTTGATGAGCGTCTTCACGTCGTCTTCTTCGCGGAACAGCTTCGACATCGCGGCGCGCAGCACGCGGTCGGCCTCCGACTCCCAGCGGTCGATCTCCTCGCACTGCTTGAGGATCTGCGCCGACTGCTTCATGTCGGACAGCATCCCGACCGCCTGCTGCACGTGCTGCGCCGACTGCGTGACGATGTGCGCGAGCTGGCTCGCCTCGGACGTGACGGCCTGCACGTCGTACAGCGACACGGCCGTCGCGACGTCTTCCATCAGGTCGAGGATGTCGTCCATCGTCGTGATCAGCTTGTGGATCTCGTCGCGATCGAGCGGCGTGATGAAAGTCTTGTGCAGCAGATCGATCGCTTCGTGCGTGAGCTTGTCGGCGGCCTTCTCGGCCGTCTGCACGTTTTGCTTGTGAATCTCGGCGTCGGCGAGATTGTCGATCAGCAGTTCGAGTTCGCGTCCGCCGGCAACGATGTGCTTCGCGTGCGCGTTGAAGAGTTCAAAGAACTTGCCCTCGGTGGGCATGAATCGACCGAACATGGGATTCCTGAGAGATTGTCAAACTACTGTCACGAAAACGGGCGACATTGTACCGTTTTCGGTCGCGCCGCGACGCGCGCATATGCGCACGCCGGGATTGGATACAACGCTTGGCGAAATAAGAGTTTACATCCGGCGCTACTCGCCGTAGAAGTTCTGCGCCCCGGCAAAGTTGTCGAACTTCGTGTATTGGCCCAGGAACGTGAGTCGAACGGGACCGATCGGGCCGTTACGCTGCTTGCCGATGATGATTTCGGCCGTGCCCTTGTCCGGGCTGTCCGGGTTGTAAACTTCGTCGCGGTAAATGAACAGGATCACGTCCGCGTCCTGTTCGATAGCGCCCGATTCGCGCAAATCGGACATCACCGGACGCTTGTTCGGACGCTGTTCGAGGCCGCGGTTCAGCTGCGACAGCGCGATCACCGGCACGTCGAGTTCCTTCGCGAGGCTCTTCAGCGATCGCGAGATTTCCGAGATTTCGGTCGCACGGTTCTCGCCCTGCGACGAACCCGACATCAGCTGCAGGTAGTCGACGATGATCAGGCCGAGCTTGCCGCATTGCCGCGAGAGACGCCGCGCGCGCGAGCGCAATTCCATCGGGTTCAGGCCGCCCGTCTCGTCGATGAAAAGCTGCGCCTCGCTCATCTTCTGCACCGCGTGCGTCAGTTTCGGCCAATCCTCGTCCGTCAGGCGGCCCGTACGCATCCGATGCTGGTCGAGCCGGCCGATCGAGCCGAGCATACGCATCACGAGCTGGGTGCCCGGCATTTCCATCGAGAACACCGCGACCGGCAGCCCATACTCGACCGCGACGTATTCGCCGATGTTCATCGAAAATGCGGTTTTACCCATCGACGGTCTTCCCGCCACGATGATCAGTTCGCCGCCGTGCATCCCGGACGTCATCCGGTCGAGGTCGACGAAGCCCGTCGGCGTGCCGGTAACGTCGCTCGGGTTCGCGGTGTGGTAAAGCGTGTCGATGCGCTCGACGACCTGCGTGAGCAGCGGGCCGATCTCGAGGAAGCCCTGGTTGCCGCGCGCGCCCTCTTCGGCGATCGAGAATACCTTCGACTCGGCTTCGTCGAGCAGCTGGCGGACTTCCTTGCCCTGCGGATTGAACGCGTCGGCCGAGATTTCGTCGGCGACCGACACGAGCCGGCGCAGCACCGCACGGTCGCGCACGATTTCCGCATAACGGCGGATGTTCGCCGCGCTCGGCGTGTTCTGCGCGAGTGCGTTCAGGTACGCGAGCCCGCCGACGTCGTCGGCCTTGCCGGACGTGGTCAGCGCTTCGTACACGGTCACGACGTCGGCCGGGCGCGTCGACGCGATCAGCCGGCCGATGTGCTCGTAGATGATCCGGTGGTCGTAGCGATAGAAATCGCCCTGCGACAGGAAGTCGGCAATCCGGTCCCAGGCCGCGTTGTCGAGCAACAGGCCGCCGAGCACCGACTGTTCGGCTTCGACCGAATGCGGCGGGACTTTCAGCGATTCGATTTGAGGATCTTGCGGCGCGTTCATGGGTTGGGATTATCGCGAATTACACAGGACGACGCCATACCGGCCGCCAGTGATGCGGCAATAAAAAAGGCAGGCCCCGGTTGCCCGGGCGCCTGCCCTTGTCCGGACAGCGGAGGCCGCCCGGAAAGCTTGCGTACGCTTACGCGTGGTCGCCGATCACGTTGACCGTGACGTCGACGACGACGTCCGTGTGCAGCGCGACCTGGACGTTGTGCTCGCCGATCATCTTCAGCGGGCCTTCCGGCATGCGAACTTGCAGCTTCTCGACTTCGAAACCTGCCTTCTTCAGCAGTTCCGCGACGTCGCCGTTCGTGACCGAGCCGAACAGACGGCCGTCAACGCCCGACTTCTGCGTGATTTCGAACGTCTGGCCGTTCAGCTTCTCGCCGACTGCCTGCGAGGCTGCCAGCTTTTCAGCGGCGATCTTTTCGAGTTCAGCGCGGCGCACTTCGAATTCGGCGATCGCTTCCTTCGTTGCACGGCGAGCCTTGCGGTTCGGGATCAGGAAGTTGCGAGCGTAACCGTCCTTGACCTTGACGATGTCGCCGAGGTTACCCAGATTGGCGACTTTTTCCAACAGAATGATTTGCATTCGAATTCTCCTTATGGCGTCGCCGAGTTACGCCTTGTGCTGATCGGTGTACGGCAGCAGCGCGAGGAAACGCGCACGCTTGATTGCCGTGTCGAGCTGACGCTGATAGTGCGACTTCGTACCCGTCAGGCGAGCCGGCGTGATCTTGCCGTTTTCGCCGATGAAGTCCTTCAGCGTTTCCGTGTCCTTGTAGTCGATCTGATCGACGCCGGCGGCCGTGAAACGGCAGAACTTCTTGCGCTTGAAGAGCGGGTTTTGTTGCTGACGACGCTTGTCGAATTTTTTACCAGTCGGGCGGGCCATGATTTCAGTCCTTTCCAATGTCCTGCAATGCAGTGATGTGAAACACCAAGGTTCTCGCGTTGCGGCTTTTCTTTGCCAGGAAGCCCGTGAACAGCGTCTCGACGCCCATTTCACGGCTTTCCAGCCTGCCGCTCGCCTCACCGGCCGCCACCGCCTCGATCGTCATTTCGACCTGACGGGGAATGCCTGCTTCGACGACTTCCGTGCGGTGATGCAATGTGGCGCTTGCGATCGGAACACCTGCCGGCGTATATCGCACCGGTGCGCGTTCGACGACGCTCGCCGTCAATTGCAACCTGTTCACGTGAGTGGCGCGCTCCTTGATGGCTTAATGAATGACGAACTTAAGCCTGCGCTTCGGTCGGCTGAGCTGCAGCCGCCTTCTTGGCTTCTTCGCGCTGAACTTCCTTCATCATCGGCGACGGGCCGGTTTCGGCCTTCTTCATCTTGACGATGAGGTGGCGCAGCACGGCGTCGTTGAACTTGAACGCGTGTTCGAGTTCGTCGAGCGTCGTCTGGTCGCACTCGATGTTCATGCAGACGTAGTGAGCCTTCGCGAGTTTCTCGATCATGTAGGCCAGTTGGCGACGGCCCCAGTCTTCGACGCGGTGGATCTGACCGCCGTGCGACGTGATCGTGGACTTGTAACGCTCGATCATCGCGGGCACTTGCTCGCTTTGATCGGGGTGCACGATGAATACGATTTCGTAATGACGCATTACACACTCCTTGTGGATTAAAGCCACCCGGGCGTCTGAACCGGTGTGGCAAGTGAGAAGCCGAAGATTCTAACCCGGATACGGGGCGCATGCAAGGCCAATCAACGATTCGCGACCGGATTCGGCCGTGTTTTCAAAGACTTGAAGGGCTGGGCCTGCGTAATCGGCAGCCCGTCGCCCTTTTTGCGATAGGGGTCGGGACACAAGCGAAGCGCACCGGGCCGCGGCCCGGTGCGCCGTCACTCGCTGTGCGTGCCGGCGAGCCGCGCGTCGAGCGCCGTCCTGAACGCCGCGAGGGCCGACGGCTCCGCGTCGGTCACCGCCCACCACGTCATCCCGGCCGCGTCCCAGCGGTCGAGCGCATAGCCCTGCGACACGGTCGTGTACGGGGCCGCCGGCCCTTCGCCGGCCGGCCGCACATAGACGTCGATCACGTGCTGCCGGTAACGGTAGACGAGCACCGCGACGCGGCGCCGCCCGACATAGTCGAGCCGGCCGCCGACCAGTGCGAAGCCGCTCGCCGCGAGATCCTCGACCGGCGGCGCATAGTCGAGCCGGCCGTTGAACCATGGCTTGACCGTATGCCGGTCGGTCGAGATCACGTCGATGGCGCGCGCCGACAGGTCGGCCCGCACGTGGCTCGCGACGAGTTCATCGACCGTGCGGTCGGTGTCGGCGTGGCGCGCGGACAGCGCCATCCCGGCCGCCGCGGCAAGCGCCACCAGCAGCGCCACGCCCCAGCCAAGCCCGGGCAGCGCGGCGACGCGCGGCCCCGGGCCCGCCGGCGCCGGGCGTGCCGATACACCGCCGCCCACCCAGGAAAACCACCGACGGCCGCGCGGCCGCGGCTGCGATCGCCGCTCGGGCTCGGGTTCCGCCCGGGATTGCCCGCGGGCGCGCCCGTCCCCGGCTGCCGGCAGGCTCGCAAGGATGCTCGCCCGCAGCGCATCCGGCGCGCGGTGATAGTCGGCCTGCCGCACGGCCTGCACCAGCGTGACGATCCGCGCGCGATCGCGGCGGCACGCGTCGCACCCGTCGACATGCTGCTGGACCCGCAACGCATCGGGCGCCGACAGCTCGCGGTCGACGTCCGCGTCCAGCAATGCTCGCGCTTCGTTACAGTCCATCGATAGCCTCCGATGCGGTTCCGCCTGCCGGCGTATGGCCCGGCCTGCCTTTGGCCGCCGGCGTGGTGTCGCCGCCCAGCAGCACGGCAAGCCTGCGACGGCCGCGCGCGAGCCGCGACATCACCGTGCCGACCGGCACGTCCGCGATCGCCGCGATCTCGCGGTAACTCAGGTCCTCCATCTCGCGCAGCACGAGCACCTCGCGGTATTCGGGCGGCAGCTTCGCAAGCGCCGCATTCACGAGCCGTACGTTCTCGCCGCGCAGCAGTTGCGCGAGCGGATCCTCGGTCGCCGGTTGCCAGTCGTCGGGAACGTCGGTGTCGTCGAGCGTGTCGGGCAGCGCGACCTCGTGCGCGTGCGTACGGCGCCGCCATTCGGTGTACCAGGTGTGGCGCACGATCGTCAGCAGCCACGGCCGCGCGTTGTCGCCGCGACACGAATCGATGAAGCGCAGCGCCCGCATGCACGCGTCCTGGACAACGTCGTCCGCATCGCCGGCGTTGCCGCTCAGCCAGCGCGCGAGGTTGTACGCGGCGTCGAGATGCGGCAGCACGAGCGTACGAAACCGCTCGCCGCGCGCTACCGCGTCGTCCGCCGCCCGCTCATCGACCGCCTGTCCGGCTTGCCCCACATGGCCTCCCTGGTCCCGGCGGCCGAAACCGCGCCCGTTCCGCGCATGGCGCCCGGACAGACCGGCAACGTGCGCGCTCGATGACCTTACCGTCGCTGCGTCGAGTTTATTCCCGCGCAACGCACACGAAGCGTAAAAAAATCCATGGTCAGCCCTGTGGCCGTGCCGCCCGCCGCCGTTACGGCGTGGTGCTCCAGTAGCCGGGGCGCGCGTACGCGTCGCGCAGGTAGTCGATGAAATAGCGCACGCGTGCCGGCACGTAGCGCTGTTGCGGGTAGACGGCGAGGATGTCGTAGTCGGGCAGTGCATACTCGTCGAGCACGGTCTCGAGCTCGCCCGTTTCGAGCTGCGCGGCGATTTCCCACGTCGAGCGCCAGCCGAGCCCGAGGCCTTCGGCCACCCAGCGGTGCAGCAACTCGCCGTCGTTGCAGTCGAGATTGCCCGCGACGCGCATCGTCGCGATCTTGCCGTGGCGCTGGAAATACCAGCCGCGGTTCTGCCCGCCCTGCAGGTTGAACGCGAGGCAGTTGTGCTTCAGCAGGTCGTCGAGCGACTTCGGCCGGCCGTGCCGGCGGAAATAGTCGGGCGTGCCGCACACGACGCGCCGGTTCGATGCGAGCTTCACCGCGACGAAGTTCGGGTCGACGGCGCCACCGATCCGGATCGACAGGTCGTAGCCTTCGCGCACGAGATCGACGACACGGTCGGTCAGGTTGAACGACAGCTGCATCTCGGGTTTGTCGGCCAGAAAGCCGGGCGCGTGCGGCGCGACGTGCTTGCGCCCGAACGCGGCCGGCGCGGACACGATCAGGTGCCCGCTGACCGCGCGCCGCCCGGCGGCCAGCTCGTTCTCGGCCTGGTCCCACTCGGACAGCAGCCCGCGGCAGCGTTCGAGGAACGCGGCGCCCTCCTCGCTGACCACCAGCCGCCGCGTCGAGCGGTACATCAGCTTCACGCCGAGGCGCTTTTCGAGCGCGTCGATGCGCCGCCCGAGCACCACCGGCGACACGCCTTCCTCGAGCGCCGCCGCCGCGAGGCTGCCGGCGTCGGCAACCCGCACGAACGTCTCGATCTGCTTGAAGCGATCCATCTGCCGTCTCCGTTGCGACACCGACGGGAAGCCCCGTCCGGCCGTCATTCCATACTTTTAGTTTCGAAATAAGCGACTTCGGCTGATCTTATCAAACCTTTCCTGCATCCCTAAAGTGTTCCCAACAGACCGATTCGCACGATCCGCCACATTCAAGGAGACATTCATGGCCAAGATGAGAGCCGTCGACGCAGCAGTGCTCGTGCTCGAGAAGGAAGGCATCCAGACCGCGTTCGGCGTGCCGGGCGCAGCCATCAACCCGTTCTACTCCGCGATGCGCAAGTCGGGTGGCATCAGCCACGTGCTGGCCCGCCACGTCGAGGGCGCCTCGCACATGGCCGAAGGCTTCACGCGTGCCGCGCCGGGCAACATCGGCGTGTGCATCGGCACGTCGGGCCCCGCCGGCACCGACATGATCACGGGCCTCTACTCCGCATCGGCCGACTCGATTCCGATCCTCGCGATCACGGGCCAGGCACCGCGTGCACGCCTGTACAAGGAAGACTTCCAGGCCGTCGACATCGAGTCGATCGCGAAGCCGGTCACCAAGTGGGCCGTCACCGTGCGCGAGCCGGCGCTCGTGCCGCGCGTGTTCCAGCAGGCATTCCACCTGATGCGCTCGGGCCGTCCGGGCCCGGTGCTGGTCGACCTGCCGATCGACGTGCAGCTCGCCGAAATCGAGTTCGACATCGACACGTACGAACCGCTGCCGGTCTACAAGCCCGCGGCCAGCCGCGCACAGATCGAGAAGGCGCTCGCGATGCTCAACGACGCGGACAAGCCGCTGATCGTGTCGGGCGGCGGCGTGCTCAACGCGGCGGCCGAAGACCTGCTCGTCCAGTTCGCCGAAACGATCGGCGTGCCGGTGATCCCGACGCTGATGTCGTGGGGCGCGATTCCGGACGACCACCCGCTGATGGCCGGCATGGTCGGCCTGCAGACGTCGCACCGCTACGGCAACGCGACGATGCTCGCGTCCGACTTCGTGCTCGGCATCGGCAACCGCTGGGCGAACCGCCACACGGGCAGCGTCGAGGTCTACACGAAGGGCCGCAAGTTCGTGCACGTCGACATCGAGCCGACGCAGATCGGCCGCGTGTTCGGCCCGGATCTCGGCATCGTGTCGGACGCCAAGGCCGCGCTGGAACTGTTCGTCGCCGTCGCGCAGGAATGGAAGGCCGCCGGCAAGCTGAAGGACCGCAGCGCATGGGTCGCGGATTGCCAGCAACGCAAGCGCACGCTGCAGCGCAAGACGCACTTCGACAACGTGCCGGTCAAGCCGCAGCGCGTGTACGAAGAGATGAACAAGGTGTTCGGCCGAGATACGTGCTACGTCAGCACGATCGGCCTGTCGCAGATCGCCGCCGCGCAGTTCCTGCACGTGTTCAAGGCACGCAACTGGATCAACTGCGGCCAGGCCGGCCCGCTCGGCTGGACGATCCCCGCCGCGCTCGGCGTGCGTGCGGCCGACCCGAGCCGCCCGATCGTCGCGCTGTCCGGCGACTACGACTTCCAGTTCATGATCGAGGAACTTGCGGCCGGCGCGCAATTCAAGCTGCCGTACGTGCACGTCGTCGTGAACAACTCGTACCTCGGGCTGATCCGCCAGGCACAGCGTGCGTTCGACATGGACTACTGCGTGCAGCTCGCGTTCGACAACGTGAACGCACCGGAACTGAACGGCTATGGCGTCGATCACGTGGCCGTTGCCGAAGGCCTCGGCTGCAAGGCGCTGCGCGTGTTCAAGCCGGAAGAGATCGAGCCGGCGCTGCGGCAGGCGCAATCGCTCGCGGAAGAGTTCAGCGTGCCGGTGGTCGTCGAAGTGATCCTCGAGCGCGTGACGAACATCTCGATGGGCACCGAAATCGACGCGATCAACGAATTCGAGGATCTCGCCGAAAAGGCCGAGCACGCACCGACCGCAATCTCGATGCTCGACTGATCCGCAGGACATTCTTGACTGACCGACCGAAGAGGCTTAGCTCATGCCGAAGTTTGCTGCAAACCTGACCATGCTGTTCAACGAAGTGCCGTTCCTCGACCGCTTCAAGGCGGCTGCGGACGCGGGCTTCGACGCCGTCGAGTTCCTGTTCCCGTATCCGTACGCGAAAGAGGAACTCGCCGAGCGGCTCGAAACGCACCGCCTGCGCCTCGTGCTGCACAACCTGCCCGCCGGCAACTGGGACCAGGGCGAGCGCGGCATCGCGTGCCTGCCCGATCGCGTCGGCGAGTTCCAGGAAGGCGTCGGCCGTGCGATCGAGTACGCGAAGGCACTGAAGGTGCCGCAACTGAACTGCCTCGTCGGCATCCCGTCGGCCAGCACGGCGCGCGACAAGACGTTCGTCACGATCGTCGACAACCTGCGCTTCGCGGCCGACGCACTGAAGCGCGAAGGCATCCGCCTGCTCGTCGAGCCGTGCAACAGCTTCGACATCCCGGGCTTCGCGCTGAACCGCTCGGCCGAAGGGCTCGACGTGATCCGCGCGGTCGGCTCGGACAACCTGTTCCTGCAGTACGACATCTATCACATGCAACGCATGGAAGGCGAACTGGCCGCGACGATCGAACGCAACCTCGCATCGATCGGCCACGTCCAGCTCGCGGACAACCCGGGCCGCAACGAGCCGGGCACGGGCGAGATCAACTACGCGTTCCTGTTCGCACTGCTCGACCGGCTCGGCTACAACGGCCACATCGGCTGCGAATACAAGCCTCGTACCACCACGACGGAAGGCCTCGGCTGGCTGCAAAGCGTCGCCGGCTGCGCGCCGGGCTCGGCGCGCCGCGCCGCCTGAGATCCGCCCTTCCCGCTTTCGCCCCTCTAGGAGACTTTCACATGGCAACCATCGGTTTCATCGGCCTCGGCATCATGGGCGCGCACATGGCGCGCAACCTGCTCAAGGGCGATCATCAGCTCGTCGTGAACGGTGCGTTCCCGATCCCGGACGACCTGCGCGCGAGCGCGAAGATCGTCGCGAATTCGACCGAAGTCGCAAGGAATGCGGACATCGTCATCTCGATGGTGCCGGACACGCCCGACGTGCGTAACGTGCTGTTCGCCGACGACGGCGTCGCAAAAGGCCTGACGGCCGGCAAGCTCGTGATCGACATGAGCTCGATCTCGCCGCTCGACACGCAGGAATTCGCGAAGCAGATCAACGCGCTCGGCTGCGACTACCTCGACGCGCCGGTGTCCGGCGGCGAAGTCGGCGCACGCGAAGCGACGCTGACGATCATGGTCGGCGGCCCGGAACAGGCCTTCGAGCGCGCGAAGCCGCTGTTCGAGAAGATGGGCAAGAACATCACGCTCGTCGGCGACAACGGCGCGGGCCAGACCTGCAAGGTCGCGAACCAGATCATCGTCGCGCTGAACATCGAGGCCGTCGGCGAAGCACTGCTGTTCGCCGCACGCTCGGGCGCCGATCCGGAGCGCGTTCGCCAGGCACTGATGGGCGGCTTCGCCGCGTCGCGCATCCTCGAAGTGCACGGCGCGCGGATGACGAAGCGCACGTTCGATCCGGGCTTCCGCATCGAGCTGCACCAGAAGGACCTGAACCTCGCGCTCGACGGCGCACGCAAGCTCGGCCTCGCACTGCCGCACACCGCGAGCGCGCAGCAGCTGTTCAGCGTGTGCGCATCGCACGGCGGCAAGGCGTGGGATCACTCGGCACTCGTGCGCGCGCTCGAGATCATGTCGAACTTCGAGATCGGCCAGACGCCGGCCGCGTAACGCGGACGCAAAAACGCGCGGTTCCGCTGCAATGGCGGACGCGCGCGAAGAACACGCGCGATCCGGCCGCGGCCGGTCGCATCGGTGCGCGACGCACGCGCGCATCACGGTGGGGCGCCCCGCCGCGCATCGCCAACCGCATGCGCGACGGGGCGAAAAACGCCGCTCTGGGCTGAGAGCGGCGTGGTGGGGTCCGCAGCGGCACCCGGCGGCGCCGGGGAAGCCTTGGTCGGTCAGACGTCGTCGTCGGGTGTCCGCCTGTCGGATTTCGCGTATTACATTTCTTTACGTTCAAGCGTGCGATTTTTCATGCAATCGTCGCGCTGAACGCCTACACTTTCGCCACGCCTTTCGAGAAAACCGCCGCGCTTGCGTTCACTCCGATGAATGCGCCCAGCGCGGTGTTTTTTTCGCCACTTCACGGCGCGTTTTCTTTTCAACCACCTAAGGAGTGCAGCGATGGGTCTTCTTTCGTTTATCAAAGAGGCGGGTGAAAAACTGCTGGGTCATGCCGACGCGCAAGCGGCGGAAGATCCGAATGCCGCGAACCAGACCGCGGCCGATGCGATCAAGAACTACATCAGCACGCAGGGTCTCGACACGTCGAACCTGACGGTCGCGTTCGACGGCGCATCGCGCACCGTCACGCTGTCGGGCAGCGTCGCCGATCTCGACACGAAGGCCAAGGTCAAGGTCGCGGCCGGCAACGTGCAGGGCGTCGCGGGCGTCAACGACGACGATCTGCAGCCGGACGATCCGGAAGTGCAGTACCACGACGTGAAGCCGGGCGACACGCTGTCGGCGATCGCCAAGGAAGTGTATGGCGACGCGAACAAGTACCCGGCGATCTTCGAGGCGAACAAGCCGATGCTGTCGAGCCCGGACAAGATCTATCCGGGCCAGAAGCTCGTGATTCCGCCGCAGTCCTGAGCATCCGTGCAGGATTGAAAAACGGAAAAGGCAGGCCATCGGGCCTGCCTTTTTCTTTGGCGATGCCGCGCCGCGCGAGCGGCGGGCGGACATCGGTCAGAACGTATCGAATACGCGCTGCAGTTCGTCGCGCGCGCTGATGCCGTTCGCCAGCGCGAGCATCAGCAGCACGCGCGCCTTGAACGGATTCAGCGAGCCCGCGCTGACGAAGCCGAGCGCATCGTCGTTGGCCGCGCCGTTGCGCATCACATGCCCCGAGCCGACGCGCGACGCGCGGACCACGGCAACGCCCGCGCTCACCGCATCGGCGAGCGCCGCCTGCAGCGTCGCATGGATCGACCCGTTGCCGGTGCCGGCCACGACGAGCCCGCGCACGCCGGCCGCCACCAGCGCATCGACGGCCGTGCGCGTCACGCCCGCGTAGCTCGCGACGACTTCGACGGGCGGCCACGTTGCGGCGATCGCCAGTTGCGCATCGCGCGAGCGCGTGACGCGGCGCGCGAATTCGACGCGGCCGTCCTGCACCCAGCCGAGCGCACCGAGTTCCGGCGACTGGAATGCGTCGACCGCATAGGTGCTCGTCTTCACGACGTCGCGCGCGCCGTGGATCCGGTTGTTGAACGCGATCAGCACGCCCTGCCCGCGCGCGACCGGATGCGCGGCCACCGTCACCGCGTTCAGCAGGTTCAGCGGGCCGTCGGACGACAGCGCGGTCGCCGGCCGCATCGCGGCCGTCAGCACGACCGGCTTGTCGCCTGTCACGACCAGGTGAAGTGCATACGCGGTTTCCTCGAGCGTGTCGGTGCCGTGCGTGATCACGATGCCGTCGACCGCAGGATCGGCCATCAGCACGTCGATCCGCGCGGCGAGCGTGTTCCACAGCGGCAGTGCGAGATCCTTGCTGTCGATGCTGGCGATCTGCTCGGCGTCGATGCGCGCGACCGACGCGAGCGCCGGCACCGCGTCGACCAGGAAACCGACGCCGAGCGCGCCAGCCTGGTAACCGGCCGTGCTGGCCGCGTCGGGCGCGGCTCCGGCGATCGTGCCGCCGGTGGCGAGCACGGCGATGCGCGGCAGGGCCGCCGCGGACGGGGGGGATGCGGGATTCGGAGTATTCATGGCCGCGATTGTAATGGCTCGCGGCCGGGATCCGGCAGGTTCCGGCGCCACGGCCGATGCCGGCCGCCGCGCATCATGGTTTGTCCCGATCGTCCGGTCGCGCGCGTCGTCAACGGCCGCGGCGCCCGCAACGTTATAGGAAGTGCCGTTTCGGTGTTTTTCACATTGATTTGCCATAATCGGAGCGCACGGTGCGATGTGGCCCTATCCTCATCGCAACGTGCTTCGTGACGGCGTCGATAACACGCAATTCACCCCATGGGAGTGTCGAAATGAAAATCCAATCGCTCGTAGCCGCAGTGCTCCTCGGCGGCATGCTGGCTTCCCCCGCGTTCGCGGCGAACAGCCAGCAGGACAAGATGAAGGCCTGTAACACCCAGGCAGCAGGCAAGACGGGCGACGAACGCAAGGCGTTCATGAAGGACTGCCTGTCGGCGAAGCCCGCGAAGGCAATGACGCAGCAGGAAAAGATGAAGGCCTGCAACACGCAGGCCACCGGCAAGAAGGGCGACGACCGCAAGGCGTTCATGAAGAGCTGCCTGAGCAGCCAGCCGGCCGCCTGAGTTCCGGCGCTCCCGTATCGAATGCCGCGCACCGCTTCGGCGGTCGCGGCATTTTTGTTTTCGTTGCATGCGCATCGACGCGTACGCGCGTGAAGCGCCTGCCGCACGCGTTCCGCCGCCGCCGTTCGACCGCCCACCTCCACCCGTCCCGCTTTCCGGGCCCGCCGTACCGGCGCCGCCACATGGTGCGGCAATTCGCCGCGTTTTCTTCTATGATGGCTGCAACGCGGCCCACCCAAGTACAAGAAGCGCCATCGGGCCGCCCTCGAGACGGACGCGCACGCGCGCCAATTGGAGGCATGGATGGCATGGAGACAACACCGCTGGTTCCGCCGCTGGCTGATCGTGATCGTGTTCTGGGCCGTGCCCGTCGCGATCGTCGCCGTGCGCGAGATCCGCGAGGAAATGGCCTACAACAAGGCGGACCTGCAGCTCGCGCTGACCACCTGGCAGCTCACCGACGCGCAACAGGCAGCCGGCGCCGCCGCGAAGTGCCACGGGGATCCTGACGAGGCGCGCGCGGCCGGCTGCCCGGCCGACGTGCTCGCCGCCAACGCGCCGCGCCAGCAGGCGGCCCGCGACGAATACGTGGTGCGCCGCACTACGCTCGCGGGCTATCTGTGGCATGCGTTCGTCGGCTACTGGGTCGTACCGGCCGCATTCCTGTTCGCCTGCGGCGTCGTGATTGCACTGATCCGCCGCGCGCTGCGCCGCCCGCCGATCAAGCCGCCCGTCCCGCCGGTCACGCACTGACCCGCCCGCAAGCGCCGTCGCCGCCCGATCTGCCGCCCTTGTTCCCCGCATGCCGACCCGCGCGGGGCGCGTCGGCGCGCGGGCGCCGATCCGATCGGTCCGTTGGCGCGCAGCGACACCGCCCCCCGATTTGACGCTCTTTCACGCACGAACGAAAAGGGGTTGTAATCCGCTGTGATATAACTGCCGACGTGATCCGCTCCTTGAGCGAGACTCACTCCGAACGTCATCCGATGGAGAAGAACGATGCAAAAACGGAATCTTGTGCTGAAAGCCGCCGCTGCGCTCATCGTCGGTAGCCTCGCGCTCACCGGTTGCACCACCACCCCGGACAAGCCGGACAACGCCGCGACCAGCGCGTCGAAGCGTCAGGCAATCGACTCGAGCGTCGACGCAACGCTGTCGCGCCTGTATTCCACGGTCAAGGGTTCGCGTGAACTCGTCGCGAAATCGCGCGGCGTGCTCGTGTTCCCGAACGTGCTGCAAGCCGGCCTCATCGTCGGCGGCCAGTCCGGCAACGGCGCGCTGCGCGTCGGCGGCAGCACGGTCGGCTACTACAACACGTCGTCGCTGTCGGTCGGCCTGCAGGCCGGTGCGCAGTCGAAGGCGATCGTGTTCCTGTTCATGACGCAGGAAGCGCTCGACGAATTCCGCGGCTCGGACGGCTGGGCAGCCGGCGCCGGCGCATCGGTCGCGCTCGTGAAGATGGGCGCGAACGGCGCGATCGACACGACCACGGCCACCGCACCGGTCCAGGTCGTCGTGCTGACGAACGCGGGCCTGATGGGCGATGTGTCGATCAACGGCACGAAGGTCACGAAGCTCAAGATCTGACGCTCACGCACCGCCCGTGCGCACCGCGCGCGGGCCATGCGCAAACGGCGATGTCCTTGCGGGCATCGCCGTTTTTTTATCCGCCCGCGCGCCGCGTCAGGTCGTCGAGTCGATCACCTTGAAGCGCGAGCGCTTCTGCGCGCGGATCACCGACTGGTAGACGTCGACATACTGCTGCGCCATCCGCCGCGACGTGAAGCGTTCCTCGAAGCGCTGCCGCACGCGCGCACGCGGCAGCAGGTGCAGCCGGTTCACGGCAGCCACCGCACTGATTTCATCCTCGACGATGAAACCCGACACGCCCTCGTCCAGCACCTCGGGCACCGCGCCGCGATTGAACGCGATCACCGGCGTGCCGCACGACATCGCCTCGATCATCACCAGGCCGAACGGCTCCGGCCAGTCGATCGGGAACAGCAGCGCATGCGCGCCCGACAGGAATTCGGCCTTCTGGTGATCGGCGATCTCGCCGATGTATTCGACGTGCGGCAACGCGAAGAGCGGCTTGATCTCGCGGTCGAAGTATTCCTGGTCGGCCGCATCGATCTTCGCGGCGATCCGGATCGGCAGCCCGCACTGGCGCGCGATGCGAATCGCCGTGTCGACGCGCTTCTCCGGCGAGATGCGGCCGAGGAACGCGAGATAGCGCGGCTCGACGGGCTGCGGCATGTACAGCGTATCGGGCAACCCGTGGTAGACGGTCGTCAGCCATTTCGCCTGCGGCAGCGGCTGGCGTTGCGAGTTCGAAATCGAAATCACGGGCGCCGTGTTGAACGTGTCGAACACCGGCTGCTGCTCGGGCAGGTCGAGCCGGCCGTGCAGCGTCGTCACGTAAGGCGTTTCCTGCCGGTTGAAGACCGAGAACGAGTAGTAGTCCATGTGGAAATGGAGCACGTCGAAGTCCTTCGCGCGGCGCGCGACCGTCTCCATCAGCAGCATGTGCGGTGCGACGCGGTCGCGAATCGACGTGTCGAGCCGCAGCGCGCGCGGCCAGACCGGCTCGAGCTTCGCCCGTGTCGTCGAGTCGCCGCTCGCGAACAGCGTCACGTCATGGCCGAGATCGACGAGCGCCTCGGTGATGTAGGACACGACGCGCTCCGTGCCGCCGTACAGCTTCGGCGGCACCGATTCGGTCAGCGGGGCGATCTGGGCAATTCTCATGGTCCACGTCTCCTGTGTCCTGTCCCGGACGGCAGGCGGGAGCATGCGCTTTTCGCGCGCCCCGCCCCGTGCAGCGCCGGCCGGATATCCCGCCATTATTCGCGATCCCGATCCCCGGAACCGCCTGCCTTGCATTTTATGGGCGTTGTTACAGACAGGATACATTCGTTCCGCCTCGCCCGATCGCACCGCATCGTGCACCGTCGGGCCATGCCCCCGCCCGGGCGCGGCCAAATGCACGCGGCCTGGCCCGTCAGCGCGACGGCCACTTCCACGGCGGCAGGTCGCGCGTGTCGGCATCGACGAGCGCGGTCGCGCCGAGCTGCTTGTCGAGCACCAGCGATTCGCAACCGGCCTCGCGCTCGAGCGTCGCGATGAGCCGCGCCGCATGCGACACGACCAGCACCTGCGAGCGCTGCGCGGCCTGCGCGATCAGGCGGCCGAGCGCCGGCAGCAGATCGGGATGCAGGCTGGTCTCCGGTTCGTTCAGCACCATCAGCGCCGGCGGCCGCGGCGTCAGCAGCGCGGCCGCGAGCAGCAGATAGCGCAGCGTGCCGTCGGACAGCTCGGCCGCCGCGAGCGGTCGCAGCAGCCCCGGCTGGCGCATCAGCACGTCGAAGCGGCCGCGGCCGCCCGGATTGTCGATCTCGACCGATGCGCCCGGAAACGCGTCGTCGATCGCCGCATCGAGTGCAGCGCCGTCGCCGATTTCGCGGATCGTCTGCAGCGCGGCGGCGAGGTCGGCGCCGTCGTCCGCCAGCACCGGCGTATGGGTGCCGATATGCGACTGCCGTGCCGGCGCCTGCGCATCGGTCCGGAAATGGTCGTAGAAGCGCCACGAGCGAATCCGCTCGCGCACCGCGATCATCTCCGGCGCGCCGGTCGGATCGGCGAACTCGGTCATCATGCTGTCGAAGCTCGCAACCGGCTGCGGAATCGTCCGCCAGTCGCCCGACGCGGTGCGTGCGCGGATCTGCGCCCCCTGCCGATCGACCAGCAGCGTCGACGGGCGCGGCAGCGCGCCGCCCCAGATGCATTCGCGCTTGACCACCGGATCGAGCCGGAACATCGACGCGTCGTTCTTCACCGGCAGGCCAAGATCGATCGCGTAGCCGAAATCGTCGCACGCGAAGCCGAGCTTCAGGCTCACCGGCTCCTTGCGCACCGTGCCCGTCACAGGCTCGTCGCCGTTCAGCATCGCCCGCGAAAAACGCTCGGGGCCGGCCCATAGCGTCGACGGCAACCCGCCCTCGCGGGCGAGCGACGGGATCACGCGGCCCTGCGCGGTGTCGGCGAGCAGCCGCAGCGCGCGGTATACGCTCGACTTGCCGCTGCCGTTCGGCCCCGTGACGACGTTGAGCGCCGCGAGCGGCACGATCAGCTCGCGCAGCGAGCGGTAATTGGCGATGGCGAGCGTGTTCAGCGCGGTCATGACGATGGATGGCGGGCAGGCACCGGGCCGCGTTCAGCGGCCTTCGACGGCCTGCGGATCGGCTGCGGTGTTGGCCGCCGTGCTGGCGGCGGGCGCCCGCGCGTGCGGCCGTTCGGGATTCGGCGCGTCCGGCGCGGAATCATGCGGATACAGTTCCATCCGGCTGCGCGGCAGGCATTGCGGATAGCGGCCCTGCAGGTACGCGATCAACCCTTCGCGCACGCGGCAGCGCAGATCCCAGCACGACGACGAATCGGCCGCGCTGACGAGCGCGCGCAACTGCATCGTGCGCTCCGTCGCATCGGTCACCTGCAACACCTGCACGCGGCCGTCCCACTCGGGCGCCGCATGGACGAGCCGCGCGAGCTCCTCGCGCAGCGGCGCGAGCGGCGTGCGGTAGTCGACCGACAGGTAGACCGTGCCGATGATTTCCGCGCTGTTGCGTGTCCAGTTCGTGAACGGGTTCTCGATGATCCACTGCAGCGGCACGACGAGGCGCCGCTGGTCCCACAACCGCACCGACACGAACGAGCCGGTGATTTCCTCGATGCGCCCCCACTCGCCCTGGATCACGACCACGTCGTCGAGCCGGATCGGCTGCGTGAGCGCGATCTGCAGCCCGGCAATCAGGTTGCCGAGCACCGGCCGCGCAGCGATACCGGCGACCAGGCCCGCGACGCCGGCCGACGCCAGCAGGCTCGCGCCCACCTGGCGCACGTTCGGGAACGTCATCAGCGCGGCGCCGGTGCCGATGATCACGATCAGCACCATCACGGTCCGCACGAGCACCTTGGCCTGCGTATGGATGCGCCGCGCCTGGAGGTTGTCGGCCGTATCGAGCGGATGCGCCCGGATGATCGCGTCGCCGACGCCCGCCGCGAGCCGCACCAGCAGCCACGTGAGCGACACGATGGAGCCGACCGCCGCCGCGGTGCGCATGCCGCCCACGAACGACATGCCGTCGTCGGCCTGGACCCACAGGAATTCGAGCGCCAGCAGCGCGAGCACGACGAGCGACGGCTTGTCGATGTAGCGCAGGATCGCGCTCATCAGCGGATACGGCTGCGCGATGCGCTTGACGATGCGTGCGCCGAGACGGTGCACGATCGTGACGACCAGCACGACGATGACCGACACGGCCAGCGTGCCGAGCCACGAATGCAGCGGCGCATCGGCGATGCGCTGCAGTTCCTCGATTGAAATCATCGGCGCCCGGGATGCTTCGGTTATGAGGCGCGCACGCCTCGTCCTGGATGTGCGTCGGCGACGTCCGGGGTAGCGCACGCACCGGCACGCGCCCGGACACGGCGTCAGATCAGTTGCCGCCCCTGCAGGGAAACGCCTTGCCGAGACCGAGCGACACCGCGGTGCTCGCGTTGTAGTCGGCCAGCTTCGGATTTTCAGCAATGTACTTGCGCACCGCATCGGTCATCTGCTGCGCCCGGATGTCGGGCGGCAGGCAGAAATACTGGCCGACACGCGGCCCCGTGGTGCCGCCGATCGCGTCGATGGTGTTGTAGACGCCATCGGCAGCGCCTTCGATGTAGGCCGCGCACGACGCCCGCGACTTGACGTCCGTCTTCGCGCACAGCCGGTCGAGATCCGCGCCCGTGAAAGCCGCCGCCGACAACGGCACGGCAAACGCCGCGGCACAAAACATTGCGCGCAACATGGTGTTCCTTATGTCAATGCGGCCCGAGACCGCCTGCTGCGTTGGCCGGCGCGGCGCCGGACCCCCTTCTCCGGCCGGAATCCGCCCGGCCGGGTGCGCACCGCCGCCCTGGCCGGTGCACCGAAAACCGTCATTTTGCACTCTTTTGCGCATCTGCCGGCGCCGACGCGCCGATACGCACCGTACGCTTGCTCAGGATGTCGATCGCGTCCGGCGCCTTGTAATGCTTCGCGAACTCGAGCGCGGTGATGCCGAGCTGGTTCTTCACCTGCGGATCGGCCCCCTGGTCGAGCAGCAGCGTGACCGTCGACGCATGGTTGCCGCGCGCGGCCATCATCAGCGGCGTGGTGCCGTTCGGCGAAGCCGTGTCGATATACGCGTCATGGTCGAGCAGCACCTTGACGACCGCGTCCTGGCCGTTGGTCGCCGCGTAGTGCAGCGGCGCCCAGCCCTTCTTGCTGACTTCCGCGCCCTTGTCGATCAGCAGCTTGACGAGGCCGACGTCGCCGTTCAGCGACGCGAGCATCAGCGCGTTCTCGCCGGCCTTGTCCTCCTTCTCGAGGTCGACGTTCGGCGTCGTGGCGATCGCCGCCGCGACCTTGTCGGATTTCTCGCGCGCGGCGATCACCAGCAGCGGGTCGCCGTTCGGCGCGAGCGTGTTCGGATCGAGGCCGTTCTTGAGCTGCTTGCCGATGTCGGCGATGTCGTCGAACTTGACGGCCTTGACGATCGCGTCGAGCGACTCGGCATGCGCGCCGGCTGCAGCGAACAGGCCGCTCGCGATCAGCGCGGCGGCAACGAGTGCGCGTTTGGTCGGATGGTTGGTCGGCTTCGTCATTGTTGTGGGCTCCTTCCCTGGGTTGTCGGCTGCGCGCGCGTCGTTAGCGGGCGATCTTGAACAGCCGGAAAAAGTTCTGTGTCGTCGCATCGGCCAGCGCCTCGACGGCGATCCCGCGCTCGGATGCGATAAAGCGTCCGACATGGCTGACGTACGCAGGTTCATTCGGCTTGCCGCGATACGGCACCGGCGCGAGGTACGGCGAGTCGGTCTCGATCAGCAGCCGGTCGAGCGGCACGCGCCGCGCGACGTCCTGCACGTCGGTCGCGTTCTTGAACGTGACAATGCCCGACAGCGAGATATGGAAGTTCTGCGCGAGCGCCTGCTCGGCGACGGGCCACGGTTCGGTGAAGCAGTGCATCACGCCGCCCGGCACGTCCGCGCGCTCCTCGGCCATGATCCGCAGCGTGTCCTCCGACGACGACCGCGTATGGACGATCAGCGGCTTCATCGTCGCGGTCGCCGCGCGGATGTGCGTGCGAAAGCGTTCGCGCTGCCATTCCATGTCGGCGATCGAGCGGCCCTCGAGACGGTAGTAGTCGAGGCCCGTTTCGCCGATCGCGACGACCTTCGGGTGCGCGGCCAGCTCGACGAGTTCCGCGAGCGTCGGCTCGCGCGCGTCCTCGTGATCGGGATGCACGCCGACCGACGCGTAGACGTTGTCGTACGCGTCCGCGATCGCGAGGACCTCGGGCAGCGTCTCGAAATCGACGGACACGCACAGCGCGTGCGTGACGTCGTGCTCGCGCATGTTCTCGAGAACGGCCGGCAGGCGGTCGGCCAGGCCCTTGAAATTGATGTGGCAGTGAGAGTCGACGAACATCGTGTTTCCTGAATACGTAAGGCGGGCGCTCATGCGCTCGCCGGCGTGCGGCAGCGAGCGGCGTTCGCGGGCCGGCCGGCCGCGGTCGCGTCGCCGAGTAAGCCGAACATCGTTTCGCAACCCATCAGAAGCAATGCCGGGTCACGCGAACATTTCCCGATATCCGAGAAACAATTCCTCGAATACGAGCCGCGCGTTCAGCGGATGGTTCTCGACCGTCCGCTGCCGCGTCACGGCCTTCATGAAGCGCGCGAACGCGTTCGCGTCGACCGATTCCGCGCAGCGCGCGAGCGCCGCAGCGTGCACCGGGAAGTAGCGCGGCGCGCCCGCCATCCGCTGCGCGAGCAGATCGTACAGCCAGCGCTGCAGCCAGCCGAGCACCAGCGGCACCGGCAGCTTCTGCAGCGTCTCGCCGCATGCGAACGGGTCGCACGCCGCACCGGCCGCGAGCTGCCCGAGCGTGTAGTCGCGCAGCGGGCGGTTCTCGTCGCTCGCGAGCGCCAGCGCGGCGAGCGGCGCGCCGCCGGCTTCGGCGAGCAGCGCGCTCGCATGGTCGACGCCCTGCGCCGCGAGCCAGGCCGCGGCCGCGTCGGGCGCCGGCACGGTCATCGGCCACTGCCGGCAGCGGCTGATGATCGTCGGCAACAGGCGGTCGATGCGCGCCGACACGAGCAGGAACACGACGCCGGACGGCGGCTCCTCCAGCGTTTTCAGCAGCGCGTTCGATGCGGCGACGTTGAGCGCCTCGGCCGGATACAGCACGACGACGCGCGCGCCGCCGCGGTGCGAACCGACCCCGCAGAAGTCGAGCAGCGCGCGCACCTGCTCGATCTTGATTTCCTTGCTCGGCGCGCGCGTCTTCTTGCCGCCTTCGTCCGCGTCGGCCGGCTTCGCGTCGTCCGCGGCGCCCGGCGCTTCGCCGGCCAGCACCTCGGGCAGCACGATCCGGTAGTCCGGGTGGTTGCCCTGCGAGAACCAGGTGCAGGCCGCACACGTGCCGCACGGCTCGCCGTTCGGCAGCGGCGATTCGCACAGGAAGCCCTGCGCGAGATGCTGCGCGAACTGCAGCTTGCCGATCCCGGCCTGGCCGTGCAGCAGCAGCGCATGCGGCCATTGCGCGCGCAGTTGCTGCAGGCGGTTCCAGTCGTCGGTCTGCCACGGATAGATCATGTGGTGCGTTCCTTGCGGGTTACAGCGCGGCGAGCACGCGTTCGAGCTGCCGGCGGATCTCGGGAATCGACTGCGTCGCGTCGACGATCGCGAAGCGGTGCGGCGCCTCTTCCGCGCGCCGCAGGTATTCGCCGCGCGTGCGCGTGAAGAACGCGTCGGACTCGCTTTCGAACTTGTCGGGCATGCGCGCCGCGCCGCGGCGCTCGCTCGCGACCTGCGGCGCGACGTCGAACAGCACCGTGAGGTCGGGCTGGAAACCGCCCTGCACCCAGCGCTCGAGCGTCTCGAGCTTGTCGCGCGGCAGCCCGCGGCCGCCGCCCTGGTACGCGAACGTCGCGTCGGTGAAGCGATCGGACACGACCCAGTCGCCGCGCGCGAGCGCCGGCTCGATCACGAGCGCAAGATGCTCGCGGCGCGCGGCGAACATCAGCAGCGCTTCCGTCTCGAGATCCATCGGCTGGTTCAGCAGGATCTCGCGCAGTTTCTCGCCGAGCTGCGTGCCGCCCGGCTCGCGGGTGACGACGACCTGCCGGCCGGCCGCGGCCAGCTTGCCCTGGAGGCGTTCGCAGAACCATTGCAGGTGGGTGGTCTTCCCTGCCCCGTCGATGCCTTCGAACGTAATGAATTTACCGCTCGCCATTATTGCCCTCGTATGTACTTGTCCACGGCCTTGTTGTGGTCGCCGAGCGTGTCCGAGAACACGCTGGTGCCGTCGCCCTTCGCGACGAAATAGAGCGCGCTCGTCTGCGCCGGATTGATCGCCGCCTGCAGTGCGGCGACGCCCGGCAACGCGATCGGCGTCGGCGGCAGGCCGCGTCGCGTGTAGGTATTGTATGGAGTGTCGGCCTGCAGGTCGCGCTTGCGCAAGCGGCCGTCGTACGCGTCGCCGAGCCCGTAGATCACCGACGGATCGGTCTGCAGCGGCATGCCGATGCGCAGCCGGTTCGCGAACACGGCCGCGACGAACGCGCGGTCGGCCGCATGGCCCGTTTCCTTCTCGACGATCGACGCGATCGTCAGCATTTCGTAAGGCGACTTGTACGGCAGCCCCGGCGTGCGCGCGGCCCAGGCCTCGTCGAGGCGCGTCTGCATCAGGTGGTACGCGCGCCGGTAGATGTTCAGGTCGCTCGTGCCCTTGTCGAACAGGTAGGTATCCGGGAAGAACAGCCCTTCGCCGCTGCCGCGCTGCACGGTGCTGTCCGACGCGCCGATCGCGCGCAGCAGCTCGGCGTCGCTCATGCCGGCCGTGGTGTGCGCAAGATCGGGGTTCCCGTCGAGTTCCGCGCGCATCCGCTTGAAGGTCCAGCCTTCGATCACCGTCGCGACGTATTCGTTCACGTCGCCGCGCGCGATCTTCTGCAGGACTTCGTAAGGCGTGATGCCCGTCTTGAATTCGTAGTTGCCGGACTTGAGCCGGCTCGACAGCCCGAGCACGCGCGTCATCGCGACGAAACCGAACGGCTCGACCGGCACGCCGCCGCGCTTGAGCTGCAGCGCGACGCTCTTCACGCTGCTGCGCGGCTTGATCGTGACGTCGAGCGATGCCGAACCCAGCAGCAGCGGCCGGGTCGCCCAGTAATATCCGCCGCCCGCGCCGGCAGCGGCCACAACGACGGCCAGCGCCACGATCGTCGCGGCGCATTTCTTCAGTAGGGACATGGAAACGTGACTCAGGTAAGACCCATATAATACTTGTTCGCCTCCGTCAAAGTCAGGGTTGACTGTTCCCTCATTCCATGAGCTCACCGTTCGCTTCACCGGCTGCCCAGGCCGCATCCGCCTCGCTCCCCGTATTCCCCCGCCCGTCCGCCGCCGATTTCGATGCGCCGGGCGCCTGCATGCCGCTGCCGCAGTTCGGCGTGATCGACGTGGCCGGCGACGACGCCGCGACGTTCCTGCACAGCCAGCTGACCAACGACATCGAGCATCTCGATGCCGCGAGCGCACGGCTGTCCGGCTATTGCTCGCCGAAGGGGCGCCTCATCGGGTCGTTCCTCGCGTGGCGTGCCGGCCACGATGTGCGCCTGCTGGTTTCGAAGGACGTGCAGCCCGCCGTGCAGAAGCGGCTGTCGATGTTCGTGCTGCGCGCGAAGGCGAAGCTCACGGATGCGAGCGACGCGCTCGCGGTGGTCGGCTTCGCGGGCGACGTGCGCGAAGCGCTGGCGGGCATCTTCGATGCGCTGCCCGACGGCGTGCACGTGAAGGTCGACGGGCCGGCCGGCACGCTGATTCGTGTGCCCGATGCGGCCGGCCGCAAGCGCTATCTGTGGATCGGCCCGCGCGCGGAAGTCGATGCACGCATCGCCGCGCTCGCCGGCACGCTGCCGGTCGTGTCGCCGGCCGTGTGGGACTGGCTCGACATTCGCGCGGGCGAGCCGCGCATCACGCAGCCGGCCGTCGAACAGTTCGTGCCGCAGATGGTCAACTTCGACGTGATCGGCGCCGTCAACTTCCGCAAGGGGTGCTACCCGGGCCAGGAAATCGTCGCGCGCAGCCAGTACCGCGGCACCATCAAGCGCCGCACCGCGCTCGCGCATGTCGCCGGCGAGACCGATACCGTGCATGCCGGCGTCGAGCTGTTCCACAGCGACGATCCCGGCCAGCCGTGCGGGATGATCGTCAACGCGGCGGCCGCGCCCGCGGGCGGCGTCGACGCGCTCGTCGAGATCAAGCTCGCCGCGCTCGATAACGGCACCGTGCACGTCGGTTCGGCCGACGGCCCGGCGCTCGCGTTCGACGCGCTTCCGTACGCGTGGCCGACGCAAGCGTGACGCACTGACAACCCGTTCGCGCGCCGGCTCGCGAGTCGCAGCCGGCGCCCGATGTTTCCTGCGAGAGATTCGCCCGATGTGTCTGATTGCCTTCGACTGGCAGCCTGATGCCGCCGCCGGTCCCGTCTTTACCCTCACCGCCAACCGCGACGAGTTCTTTCGCCGCACGAGCGCGCCGCTCACCTGGTGGGAGGATGTACCGGGCGTGCTGGCCGGCCGCGATCTCGAAGCCGGCGGCACGTGGCTCGGCGTATCGCGCGACGGCCGCTTCGCGGCGCTGACGAACTACCGCGCGCCGTTCGACATCCGCGCGGGCGCGCCCACCCGCGGCAAGCTCGTGTCCGATTTCCTTCGCGGCTCGTCCGTCGCGCCGCTCGACTATCTCGGGCAGCTTGCCGAGCATGCGGCCGTGTACAACGGCTTCAACCTGCTCGTCGGCGACTGGACGCGGCGCGAACTCGCGTGGTTCTGCAACCGAGCGCCCGACGGCGAAAGCAGTGTCGCCGCGCCCGTCGCGATCGCGCCCGGCGTGCATGCGCTGTCGAATGCGCGGCTCGATACGCCCTGGCCGAAAGTGGTGCGCAAGCGCGCGGAGCTCGGCACGCTGCTCACCGACAATCCGACCCCGTCGCTCGACGAACTGGTCGATCTGATGCGCGACCCGCATGTCGCGGACGACGACGCGCTGCCGCACACGGGTATTCCGATCGAGCGCGAGCGCGCGCTGTCGGCCGCGTTCATCGAGACGCCCGAGTACGGCACGCGCGGCACGACCGCGCTGCGCGTCACGATGAAGGAAGGCGTGCGGCTGACAGTCGAGATCAAGGAGCGCTGCGACGACGACGGTTCGCACCGCACCGTCCGCCCGGGTGCGTTCGAGCGCGCATTCACGTTCGACGTCGACGCAACGCGGCCGCGCTGAACGCGCATTGCCCGCGCTACGGCGCGCGCGCCATCTCGACGTGCGGCACGCCGGCTTCGACGAACGGTTCGCCGACCGCCGCAAAGCCGTGCCGCACATAGAACGACACCGCCGAATCCTGCGCATAGAGCCGCACGACGGTTTCGCCGCGGCGCCGCGCGGCAGCCAGCAGCGCGTGCAGCACGGCCGACCCGACGCCCTGCCCGCGCGCGTCGGCCAGCACGGCGACGCGGCCGATCGTGCCGGACGGCAGCAGCCTCCCCGTCGCGACCGCGCGGCGTATTCCCGTCGCCGCGTCGATCCGGTACGCGACCGCATGGAGCGATAGCGGATCGTCGTCGTCGAGCTCCCATTCCGGCGGAATCTGCTGCTCGCGCACGAATACCGCGTCGCGAATCCGCGCAGCGTCGCCACCCAGTAGCGTCCAGTCACCCGTTTCCACTACGCCGTCCGTCATCGCAGCCCTCCATGCGGCGCACACGCCGTCAAACGCCCGCCGTCAAACGTCGTCGAACGCGGCCTTCAGCGCCGCGACCGCATCGGCATGCGCGGCCCGCACCTCGGGCACGTAGCCGCCCATCTTGAAGAATTCGTGGATCATCCCCGGATAGCAGACCAGCGTAACCGCATTGCCGGCCGCGCGCAGCTTGTCCGCGTACGCGGCGCCCTCGTCGCTCAGCGGATCGTATTCGGCCGTCGCGATCCAGGCCGGCGCGACGCCCGCGAACGACGGCGCGTCGCGCGTGCCGTCGAGCGGCGCGAAGCGCCAGTCGTCGCGGTCGGCCGAATCGCGCACGTATTGCGTGAAGAACCACTGGATCGTGTCCTGCGACAGCAGGTAGCCGTTCGCGAGCCGTGCGTGCGATTCGGTGCCCTGGTAGCCCGTCACGCCCGGATAGATCAGCATTTGAAGCGCCAGGCGAATGCCTGCGTCGCGCGCGAGCACCGCGCAGACGGTCGCGAGCGTGCCGCCCGCGCTGTCGCCGCCGACCGCCAGCCGCGCGGCGTCGATGCCGAACGCGGCGGCCTCGCGATGCAGCCAGCGCAACGCGTCGTCGGCATCGTTCACCGCGGTCGGAAACCGGTGCTCGGGCGCGAGCCGGTAGCCGACCGACAGCACCGCGCATTGCGCGCCGTGCGCGAACATCCGGCACAGCGCATCGTGCGTGTCGACGCTGCCGACCGTGAAGCCGCCGCCATGGTAGTAGACGAGCGCGGGCAGCGGCTCCGCGAGGCTCGGCTCGACCGGCAGGTACAGCCGCGCGCCGATCGTGCGGCCGTCGCGCGTCGGCACGACGCACTCCTCGACCGAATGCATCGGCGCCGGCGCGACGTCGAGGATCGGCGCGCTCTTCTCGTACGCAGCGCGCGCCTGCTGCGGCGTCTGATGGTGATAGGACGGACGTTTCGCGCGCTCGATCATGTCGAGCACCTGGGCGATCTTCGGATTCAGCGGCATCGGAGAGGACGGCGCCTGCGCGGCGCCGTGAACGGACAAGCGTCACATGATGCCATGCCCGCGTCGGGCCGGCGCTACGCGCGCTGCGTGTCGAAATACCGGCCCTTCGGCGTCCGGTGAAGCGCGTCCTTCACGCAATCTCGCACCGCAAAACAAAACGGCCCTGCCTGTGAAGAGGCAGGGCCGTGCGTCGGGGCGCTTACGCGTCGCTCGGGCCGGGCTGCGCGTCCGGCGCCGTGCGCGAGCGTTGCCGCTTGATGTCGCGGCCCACCGCGAGCCGCCGCATGTACTTGAACGTACCGAGCGCCTTCGCGACGAAGTTGCCGTCGCTGTCGCGCACTTCGCCTTCGCAGTAAGCCATCGTCGTCGAACGATGCATCACGCGCCCGTATGCGCGCAATTCGCCGCGCCCCGGCTGCATGAAGTTCACCTTCATCTCGACCGTGACGACGCCGACGCCGTCGTCGGTCAGGCTGCGCGCCGCCATCGCGAGCGCGATGTCCGCAAGCGTCATCGTCACGCCGCCGTGCGCGATGCCCCACGTGTTCATGTGCCGCTCTTCGAGCGGCAGCACGATCTCGCTCGCGCCATCCTTCGCGGACACGAGCTGCACGCCGAGCAGGTCGACGAACGGGCTTTCGATCGACGGGCCGTCCGCCGGGGATGCCGCGTCGCTCATCGTGCGCTGTCGACGACGTAGTCGACGCACTCGCGCGATTCGGCCACCGCGGCGACGAATTTCTTCACTTCCTGGTGAACCGGGTGCACCTGGTAGGCGTCGAGCGCGGCCTTGTCCGCGAAATCGGACACGAGCACGATGTCGGAGGTCGCATCGAGGCCCGGCGTCGCCACGCCGACGTCGATCTGCAGGATGCCCGGTACGAGATCGCGGCAGCCTTCGAGCTTTTCCTTCAGCTTCAGCGCGTTCTGCGCGCGCGTCGCGCCTTCCGCGGATTCCTTCAACTTCCACATGACAATATGTCTGATCACTTCGTTCGCTCCAGTTCGTGTTGGTTCAGTGATTCGCCTGTAACCCTTACCAGTCGGGCTTCCTATGCCCTTTCGCTGTTCGCTCACGTTCGCCAGAAATCGCGCCCAGCCGAGAAAAAAGCGGGTAAGAAAGGGGGTATCACTCCAGCCTTCCAAAGACAATACCCTCTATTTCACCGTGCCACTTACCGACGTCAAGATCCGACAAGCGAAGGCAGGCGACAAGCCTACCAAACTTACCGACGCCAATGGACTGTATCTTGAGGTGCGTCCGTCCGGCTCCAAGCTCTGGCGATACCGATACAGGATTGCCGGGAGCCGGGAAGGAGAATCTATTCGCGATCGGCGAATACCCCGCCGTCAGCCTCCCGCGTGCTGAGTGCCCGTAGTATCCCCATTCCTTAAAAAGTGGGCACTTTTGACAACCCGCGCACCCGCACTCGTGGACACCGACTTGGGCTTACAAAACGACGTTTATTGCATTTCCAGAAATTAAGTCAAGCATACCGAAACAGACTGAAACTCATCCTTAATCCAATCCCGCCCTATAATTTCTGGAGGATTTCGACATACATCTTGACTATCCTTAATCGCAGGACAATCTCTCGTGAAAAATATGAAATCTTCTATAAGGACATTCAGTTTTATCTAATAATCCGCTCCGATTGGTCACCTCAAGAGTCATTTTATGAAAGACTCAAATCATCGCCAGTGTAGTTGCTGAATGGAAACGACCGGACAAACACATTGCCCACTCGATCAAATCTCATCAAAGGATGATTGCTGCTAGCAGACATCATCAGTCGAGCTCGCACAAAATTCGTGCCGGATTGGGGTAAGGTTCGCCATTGAGTGGCTGAGCCGATACGCGGGATCCGCACAGTAGAACGGAAGGAACCGAAATGAAGAAAACTCTCGTATCACTCGCTATTTTGGGGACCGTCGCATCACCTTCATGGGCCGACACGGCAACTTGCCAAAATCCAGTCGGCGCGTGGCGCAACGAGTTGGGCTCAACAATGAAGATCTCCTCCGTCGCGAGCAGCGGCGCCATTACCGGAACGTATATCTCGCCTTCTGGAACTGGCGGACAGACCTTTTCACTTTCCGGCTGGTATTACGCGGCACCGTCTTCAAGCCCCGGACTTGATCAAGTCACGTTGGTTACATTTTCCGTAAATTGGAACAATAACTCGGCTAGCTACAATAGCATTACAACCTGGTCAGGACTTTGCCGAGTGACGAACGGTGCACCGACGATCACGGCGCTTTACTATTACGCAAACGCTTTCGCTCAGTTTCCGTGGAAACACGTCAATGTAGGGCAAGATATTTTCACACCAGTTAGCTCACAGTAAGAGGGCCGCTGCAGACGTTCCTACACCCGAGTCGCGCGTCAGCGTCAGGACTCGAAATGAAAGCGCCTCGCTGCCAACGGATCGGCGCGAGGTGCAGTTCGAAGCACAACAAAAAGCCCTGAGGGCTTACGCACTCAGGGCTTCTATATCCATTTCGTAGGGACGAACGCCCCCCACACGACCTAACGGGCTCCACTATGTGTTCTTATGTCCCGAGAGGTTTGCACGACTAACGCACGGTGCCAGCGATTCTCGCAATTGACGGCGCATTGTGTCGGACACCGATCCATTCACGTGATCGAGCAGCGCGTGCATGTCATGAAAACGACGAGACCAGTGCCGACGATATTCATCGAGCAGGACACCGATCGCCTGCGCACGCGCTGCTTCGTCAATCGGCCGCTTGCCCGAGCCGGCGCAATCCGGACGAATGTAGCGGCCGTCTCGCCGTACGATGCCGCGCCCTTCGCACCGCACGCACCGATCGTTGATCCATTCGTCGAGCAAGCGCAACGCGAAGCGCTCGACGATACCGACCTTTGCACGCTCGACTTCATGTCCTGCACGCTGATCACGTCGCTCGTCACGCTCCAGGCCCGTGAACCGACTGCGCTTGAAACGACCCGACAAGCGGATCATCTGCCCAAACAGCAACGTCGCTTTCCGCTGCATCGCAGGAACGCGGATTGCTCATGCGTCGCACGCTCCGTTTCCGCGCATTCCGGCATTGCCCGACAACAGCCGGCACAAACGCGACGATTCAATTCCTGTCCGGCACCAATCGCCGAATTGAAACGTCATTGTCAATTGTTTCGCCCACCGGATATCCGGATTCCACTATTTACTTTCTTTGAATCGCATATTTTACCGACTCAACGGGTAATAATTGCGATCGCCTTTTCAATCGAACATTGGAAAACCGCGAAAACATTATTGACTTCAACTTTCCCGTAAATTTAGAATCCCCTACGACGGCTTACGTTTCATTTTCTCCCGCCGCATACGAGTTGCCATTCGCTCGCGCGAAGGCCACCCCTGAGCCTTTTCCCGCGCCGCGCCGGGGCGACGCCCTCTGCCATTTCCGTTTTCGGCACTGATCGATCATTCGCTTTTTTGCCGCGCAATTCGCTTGTCGCAGAAGCATCACATCTCGATTAATTCCAGGCATTCGCCCGAATGTCCGCAGCACAGAACGAAACGGACGGAAGATCCGTTCATTCGACCATTCCGATAAAAATCGCCAGTCACCAGGAGGGACATCAACATGCATCGCCTTGCGAAGTCGCTGTGTCTCGGGTTCGTCTGCGCCGGCCTGCTCGCCGCGTGCAACGACGACGACGTCAAGTCGAACGGCGCTCCGTCAAACAACGCCGCGCTGTCGTTTCGCATGGACACCGGCGGCCAGATCAACGCGTTCTACCGGCAGGACAAGGTCGCCGCGCACCTGCTGGCGCGCTCGTCGACAAAACCGCGCTTGCTCGTGGTCTTCCCCGCCGGCAACAGCGGCACTGGGCTGTGGTTCGACGACACCGCACAGCCGGTGAACTGGAGCCTCGACACGCCACCGTCCGCGCTGTCGGCCCCCGACACGCACGGCCGCCCGCTGTACGGCATCGGCGCCGACGTGTCGGTGGACACCGACACGCTGACGATCCGCCAGGGCGTGCTCAGCAACGTACGCTTCCTGCGCGACTTCAACGGCGGCGCAACGATTCCGCAGCAAATCGTCACGGCGCCGGCGATCCAGCGCAGCGCAGCGCAATGGCAACGCGACCGGATCGACGGCGCGCCCGGCTATGCGCTGCGCATCACGCTGCGCGACGGCGGCAGCATCGCGCCGGCAGCGGGCGGCAAGCTCGTGCTGCGCGCACCGGCGGGCTCGCACACGCTGAAGTTGCATGTCGACGCGCTGTCGGGCGAGACGCCGCTGTCGCCGATCACGCGCGCCGATTTACTCGCGCCGTCCGTGAACCCCGATCCGGTCAGCCAGAACGTGCTCGAATTCCTGAGCTTCCACGACAAGCTGCTGGCCGGCTCGTGGCAGTACGACACGTACTTCGGCCGCGACACGCTGATCTCGGTCCGCATGCTGATGCCCGTGCTCGAACCGGCGGCGATCGAGGCCGGTTTGTCATCGGTGCTGAGCCGCCTGTCGGCCGACGGCAAGGTCGCGCACGAGGAAGGCATCGGCGAATTCGCGCTGGCCGACAACCAGAAGAACGGGCGACCGAACGATCCGACGCCGACCTACGACTACAAGATGATTGACAGCGACTACCTGCTCGCGCCGATCGCGGCCGCGTGGCTGATCGACGACACGCGCGGCCAGGCCCGCGCGGCCGCCTATCTGGCGCAGCGCGGCAGCGACGGGCAGACCAACGGCAGCCGCCTGGTCGTCAACCTGCTGCACGTCGCGGCGACCGCGCAGCCGTTCGCGCAGCAGCCGTCGGTCGCGAACCTGATCCACCTGCGGCCCGGCGAGATCGTCGGCAACTGGCGCGACAACACCGACGGGCTCGGCGGCGGCGTCTATCCGTACGACGTGAACGCGGTGCTCGTGCCCGCCGCGTTGCGCGCGGCGAATGCGTTCCTCGCGCGCGGACTGCTCGATCCGTACCTGGATGCCGGGCAGCGCGCGACGCTCGCCAACACGGCGAACCAGGCCGCCGCGTGGGAAACGCAGGCGCCGCCGCTGTTCCAGGTCAGCGTGCCGGCCGCGCAGGCGGCCACCGACGTGTCGGCCTATGCGCCGTCCGCCGGCGTGCCGTCCGGTGCCGCGCCGAGCGCACCGCTGTCGTTCTACGCGCTGTCGCTCGATCAGCAGGGCAACCCGATTCCGGTGATGAATTCCGACGGCGGCTTCGCACTGCTGTTCGGCACGCCGCCGGACGACGAGCTCCAGCGGATCGTCGCCGACGTCACGCGGCCGTTCCCGACCGGGCTCGTGACCGATGCCGGGATGCTGATCGCGAACCCGGCGTATGCGAACCAGTCGCTGTGGCCGAAGTTCACGAGCTCCGCATACCACGGCACGGTCATCTGGTCGTGGCAGCAGGCGATGTGGGTGGCCGGGCTCGATCGCCAGCTCGCGCGCCAGGACCTGTCGGCCGCGACCCGTGCATTGCTCGCGCAGGCGCGGCAGACGATCTGGCAGGTGATCTCGAACGGGCGCGACATGCGCACGTCGGAGATGTGGACATGGTCCTACGTGAACGGCCAGTACCGGACCGATGCATTCGGCACGCGCAGCGCGGACGCGACCGAAGCCAACGCGGCGCAGCTCTGGAGTACGACGTATCTCGCGATCCGCGATCCGCAGCAGCGCGCGGGCAAGTACTGGTGGCAGGCGTCGCAGCGGATGCAGGACACGCAGCCGACCGGCAACGCGGCAGCCGTCGCGTCGCGATAGCGCATCGCACGCGGGCACGGGGGCGCTGGTGCGCGTGCTGGAACACGTGCCGTCGGCCGGCACGCCGATGCATGTGGTGTGGCCCGCGACGCGGCTCCTGCCGCACAAGCTGAGGGTGGCGATCGATGCGGTGCTGGCGGCGATTCCGCCGCTGCTCGCGTCGTAGGCGGCCGATTTCGACGAGCCGTGCGCGACTCGCCCCGCTCGCCCGGGCGTTACCGCGACACGACCCGGTTCCGCCCTTCCCGCTTCGCCTGGTACAGCCGCTCGTCGACCACGCGCAGCAGCGCATCGACCGTACTGCCGTCGACCCCGTATTGCGCGACGCCGACGCTGACCGTCACCTGCACGCGCTTGAAGTCCAGCCCGAACGGCGAACTCGCGATCGACGAGCGCACGCGCTCGGCCGTCATCCGCGCGCCCTCGAGCGGCATCTCCGGCAGCAGCGCCATGAACTCCTCGCCGCCGACTCGCGCGAGCCCGCCCGCCGGCCGGATCGCCTCGAGGCACTGGCGTACGACGCCGCGCAGCACCTCGTCGCCGATCTGGTGCCCGTACGCATCGTTGATGTTCTTGAAATTGTCGAGATCGAGCGCGAGCAGGCAAAACGGCGTGCCGTCGCGCTCGGCCCGCACCATCTCGCGCTCGACCTGCGCGATGAACTGCCGGCGGTTCGATGCGCCCGTCATCGGATCGGTCGCGGCCATGTACTCGAGCTTCTGGTTCGTGCGCCGCAGTTCCTGCAGCGCGCTCTCGGCGCGCGCCATCGACTCCGACAGCCGGCTCATCAGGTCTTCCTGGCTGTAGATCGCCGAGAACGAGCGCGTCGTCTGCAGCGCCTGCACGACGCCGTAGCTGAGCAGGAAGAAGCCGCCCGCGAAGATCGCGTGCGCGAGCCACCACATATGGTTCCACGGCTTGCCGAGAATGAATGCGAGCGACGACAGCGCGAACGCCATGATCGACATGCCGTAGATCACCATCAGCGGCGAGCGGATTCGCCGCGCGAGCAGCACGCCGACGTTCAGCAGCGAGAACACGAGCGCGCCGCCCTCCATCGACAGCCGCGTGCCCAGCGCGCCCGCGACCGGCGAATACGCGATGTACGCAACGGCCACGTTGACGATCACGAAGAACATGATCCACGGCAGCCACGTCCGGACGCTCGTGCGTTTCTCGACGCGATCGGGCGGACGCGAATACGACATCAGGCCCGTGAGCAGCAGGATCGACATCACGAGCCGCGACGCGGGCCCGTACAGCAGGAACAGCCAGATATTGTGGTGCGCCATCCCGGTGAATGCACCGTGCAGCGAATAGATCATCGCGAAGCCGAGAAAGCCGAGCGTCAGCCAGCGCAGCAGCGGCTCGCCGGACGACCGGTAGCACACCCACGTCACGTAGGTGACGAACGCGCCCTCGAGGGTCGCCGCCGCAATCGCGATTTCATGGAACACGTGGCTCTCGAACACGACACGCGGGTCGCCGAAGAACCACAGATAGGCAATCAGATAGGCAGGCAGCAACGCGAATCCGACCAGCAGGCATTTCGCGTAAAGCCTCGCGGCCGCGCTGACGACGCGCGGCGGTTCCCCGGCTGCATAGGTCGTACTCATTCGGTCCCCGGTCGGTCTGCTGCGTTGGTTCAACCTTCGCGGCACGTATCGCGCGATGTACGATCCGGCCCGTCGTGCCGAACGGCAAATGTCAGAGCAAGTATAGGTGGGGCAATTCGTTTGACAAGTAAGGGGAAACGGCATTGCCGGGAGCATGTCTTTTGCTTCCCGATTGTTTCGAATGGCGGTACTGTCACGCCGTTCGTGTCGCGGCCGCTGGCCTCGCCGAAGCGAAACCGCGACCGCCACCAGCCAAAAATCAGATAATTTCGAACAGGCCCGCCGCGCCCTGCCCGCCGCCGATGCACATCGTGACAACCACGTATTTCACGCCTCGGCGCTTGCCTTCGATCAGCGCATGGCCCGTCAGGCGGGCGCCCGACACGCCGTACGGATGGCCGACGGCGATCGCACCGCCGTTCACGTTCAGACGATCCTCGGGAATCCCGAGCGTGTCGCGGCAGTACAGCACCTGCACCGCGAACGCCTCGTTCAGTTCCCACAGGCCGATGTCGCCGACCTTCAGCCCCGCCTGCTTCAGCAGCTTGGGCACCGCGAACACGGGGCCGATGCCCATCTCGTCCGGTTCGCAGCCGGCCACCGCGAAGCCGCGGAACACGCCCAGCGGCTGCAGCCCTTCGCGCTGCGCGGCAGCGGCGCTCATCACGACGCACGCCGACGCGCCGTCCGAGAACTGGCTCGCGTTGCCGGCGGTGATCACGCCGCCCGGCACGGCCGAACGGATCTTCGACACGCCTTCGAGCGTCGTGTCGGGACGGATGCCTTCGTCGGCCGATACGGTCACCTCCTTCGTGAACAGGCGGCCCGTCGCCTTGTCGACGATACCCGCGAGCACGGTGATCGGCACGATCTCGTCGCGGAAAAGACCGGCTTCCTGGGCGGCCGCGGCCCGCAGTTGCGACTGCACGCCGTACTCGTCCTGCCGCTCCTTCGAGATTCCGTAGCGCTTCGCGACGTTCTCGGCCGTCTGCAGCATGTTCCAGTAGATCTCGGGCTTGTGCTCGACCAGCCAGCCCTCCTGGACCATGTGCCGGTTCATCTCGTTCTGCACGCACGAGATCGATTCGACACCGCCCGCAACATATACGTCGCCTTCGCCCGCGATGATCCGCTGCGCGGCCAGCGCGATGGTCTGCAGCCCCGACGAGCAGAAACGGTTCACCGTCATCCCCGGCACGGTCACCGGCAGCCCCGCGCGCAGCGCGATCTGCCGCGCGATGTTCGCGCCGGTCGCGCCTTCGGGGTTCGCGCAGCCCATGATCACGTCCTCGACGCGCGCGGGGTCGAGCTTCGCGCGTTCGAGCGCGGCCGCGACCACGTGGCCGCCGAGCGTCGCGCCGTGCGTCATGTTGAAGGCACCGCGCCAGGATTTCGCGAGCGGCGTGCGTGCGGTCGATACGATTACGGCTTCGGTCATGCGAGTCTCCTTCGGTCCTGCTTCATGTTAGGGTCTGTTTACATATGGAACGCGGCATGTGCGTTCCATATGTAAACAGACCCTGAATCGGATGGGGAATGCGCTACGCCGCCGGGCGCGCGCCCGCGGACGTCACATGTGCGACGCCCGCTGCCTGCATCTGCTGCCATGCGTGCGCGAGCGACCCGTTCAGGTCGATCGCGCGGCACGCGTCGTTGATCACCGCGGCTTCGAAACCGGCCGCGCGCGCATCGAGCGCCGACCACGCGACGCAATAGTCGGTCGCGAGCCCGCAGCACCACACACGCTTCGCGCCGAGTTCGCGCAGATAACCCGCAAGCCCCGTGCGGGTCGTGCGGTCGGCCTCGACGAACGCGGAATAGCTGTCGACCTGCGCGTCGCCGCCCTTGCGGATCACGAGCCGCGCATGCGGGATGTCGAGGTCGCGATGCAGCGCCGCGCCGTCGGTGCCCTGCACGCAGTGCACGGGCCACAGCACCTGCTCGCCGTACGGCAGCGCGAGCGTCGAGAACGGCTCGCGCCCCGGATGGTTCGCCGCGAACGACACGTGCTCGCGCGGGTGCCAGTCCTGCGTCAGCACGACCTGGTCGAAGCGTCGCGCAAGCGCGTTGATCACCGGCACGACCGCGTCGCCGTCCGGCACCGCGAGCGCGCCGCCTGGCATGAAGTCGTATTGCACGTCGATCACGAGCAGTACGTCGTCGGTGCGTTTCATTGCGTTTCTCCTGCGGAAATCGGTTGCGCCGCCGCGCGATATCGTCAGCCGTTGAACCCGCGGCCGGCCTTCGCGAGCTCCACGATCGACGGCGCGAGCTGCCATGCGTCGCCGTTCGGCGCGGCCGCGTAGCGGCGAATCGCGCGCTCGACGTTGTAGAGGCCGACCATGTCCGCGTACAGCATCGGGCCGCCACGCCACAGCGGGAAGCCATAGCCGGTCAGATAGACCATGTCGATGTCGGACGCCTTCGACGCGATCTTCTCTTCGAGGATCTTCGCGCCTTCGTTGACGAGCGCGAACACCAGCCGCTCGACGATCTCGTCGTCGCCGATCTTGCGCCGCTCGACGCCGCGCTCCTTCGAATACGCGACGACCATCTCGTCGACCAGCGACGACGGCTTCGCGTTGCGATCGCCCGGCACGTAGTCGTACCAGCCGGCGCCCGTCTTCTGACCGAAGCGGCCCTGCTCGCACAGGCGGTCGGCGATCTTCGAGTACTGGAGATCCGGCTTCTCGACGTAACGACGCTTGCGGATCGCCCAGCCGATGTCGTTGCCGGCGAGGTCGCTCATCCGGAACGGCCCCATCGCGAAACCGAACTTCTCGATCGCGCGATCCACCTGCGCGGGCAGCGCACCTTCCTCGAGCATGAAGAGCGCCTGGCGGATGTACTGCTCGATCATCCGGTTGCCGATGAAGCCGTCGCACACGCCCGACACGACCGCCGTCTTGCGGATCTTCTTCGCGACGGCCATCACGGTCGCGAGCACGTCCTTCGCGGTCTGCGCGCCGCGCACGACCTCGAGCAGCTTCATCACGTTCGCCGGGCTGAAGAAGTGCATGCCGACGACGTCCTGCGGACGCTTCGTGAACGCCGCGATCTTGTCGACGTCGAGCGTCGACGTGTTCGACGCGAGGATCGCGCCCGGTTTCGCGACTTCGTCGAGCTTCCTGAACACCTGCTCCTTCACGCCGAGTTCCTCGAACACGGCCTCGACGATCAGGTCGGCATCCTTCAGGTCGTCGGAGGACAGCGTCGGCGTGATCAGCGCCATGCGCGCGTCGAGCTTCTCCTGCGTGAGCTTGCCCTTCTTCACCTGCGCGTCGTAGTTCTTGCGGATCGTCGCGACGCCGCGCTCGAGCGCTTCCTGTTTCGTCTCGAGCAGCATGACGGGCAGGCCCGCGTTGACGAAGTTCATCGCGATCCCGCCGCCCATCGTGCCCGCGCCGATCACGCCGACGCGACGGATCTCGCGCAGCGGCGTATCGGCCGGCACGTCGGGAATCTTGCTCGCCGCACGCTCGCCGAAGAACGCATGGCGCAGCGCGCGGCTTTCCGGCGTCATCATCAGCGCGACGAAACCCTCGCGCTCGGCGACGCTGCCCTTGTCGAAGCCGTTCAGCACGCCGGCCTCGATCGCGTCGATGCACTTGTGCGGCGCGGGGAAGTTCGGCGCCGCGGCCCGCGCGGAATTGCGCGCGAACTGGATGAAGCCTGCGGCGTTCTCGTGGACGATCTTGCGATCGCGCACGCGCGGATGCGGCCCCTTCTGCGCCCCGACCTTGCGCGCGAACGCGACGGCCGCGTCGAGCAGGTCGCCGTCGGCCATCTCGTCGAACAGCCCGCTCTTCGCAAGCTGCTCGGACGGCACGGGCGCGCCCGACACGATCATGTTCAGTGCGGTTTCGAGCCCGACCGCGCGCGGCAGGCGCTGCGTGCCGCCCGCGCCCGGCAGCAGGCCGAGCTTCACTTCGGGCAGCGCGACCTGCGCGCCGGGCGCCGCGACGCGGTAGTGCGCACCGAGCGCGAGCTCGAGGCCGCCGCCCATCACGACGCTGTGCAGCGCCGCGACGACGGGCTTAGCGCTCGCCTCCACCGCGCGGATCACGGTGTGCAGCGTCGGCTCCTGCAGCGCCTTCGGCGTATTGAATTCGGTGATGTCGGCGCCGCCCGAGAACGCGCGGCCCGCGCCGGTCAGCACGATGGCCGTGACCGACGGGTCCTGCGCGGCGCGATCGAGCGCGTCCATGACGCCCTGCCGGGTCGACAGGCCGAGCCCGTTGACGGGCGGATTGTTGAGCGTGAGGACGGCCACGCCGTCGCGAGTCGAGTAATCCACTGCCATCTGCCTGCCTCCATGCATCGCGCGCCGGGGTGGCTGCGCTTCATTGTGCGCGGTCGAACGGCCGCATGTCCGGATCGAACGGAGGCAGCATACAACGAAAAAGCACGGTCGTTCAATTTTAATTTGTATCCCGACCGGGGGACGGATCGGGCGACCGGATCGCGGGCCGTCGCCGGCCCGCGCTTGCCTGGCCTTATGGCGCCTTGCGGCTCCTTATGGCTCGCACACCGCCGTCGGCAACACGTAATCGCGGAACGTCTCGCGCAGCTTCAGCTTCTGCAGCTTGCCGGTCGCGGTGTGGGGCAACGATTCGACGAACACGACGTCGTCGGGGATCCACCATTTCGCGACCTTGCCCTCATAGAACGCGAGCAGCGCGTCGCGGCTCAGGTTCGCGCCTTCGCGGAGCACCACGACGAGCAGCGGACGCTCTGTCCATTTCGGGTGCGCGCATGCGATGCACGCGGCTTCGGCCACGCCCGGGTGCGCGATCGCGACGTTCTCGATGTCGATCGAGCTGATCCACTCGCCACCCGACTTGATCACGTCCTTGCTGCGGTCGGTGATCTGCAGGAAGCCGTCGGGGTCGATCGTCGCGACGTCGCCGGTCGGGAACCAGCCGTCCGACAGCGGCGACGCGTCGCCGCGAAAGTAGTGATCGATCACCCACGGCCCGCGCACCTGCAGTTCGCCGAACGCGACGCCGTCCCACGGCAATTCATGGCCGTCCTCGCCGACGATGCGCATGTCGACGCCGCAGATCACGCGCCCCTGCTTCTCGAGCAGCCTGCGCTGCGCATCGAGCGGCCGCTGCGACTGCGCCCAGTTAAGCTTCGCGAGCGTGCCGAGCGGCGACAGTTCGGTCATCCCCCATGCGTGGATCACGCGCACGCCGTATTCGTCCTCGAACGTGCGCAGCATCGCGGGCGGGCACGCGGAGCCGCCGATCACCGTGCGGTTCAGCGTCGAGAAGCGTACGCCGGCTTCGCGCATGTAATTGAGCAGGCCGAGCCACACGGTCGGCACGCCCGCGGAGAACGTCACACGCTCGGCCTCCATCAGCTCGTACAGCGATTTCCCGTCGAGATCCTTGCCGGGCAGCACCAGCTTGCCGCCGGTGAGCGGCACCGCGTACGGCAGCCCCCACGCATTGACGTGGAACATCGGCACGACGGGCAGCACGGCGTCCATCGCGGACAGGTTCATCGCGTCGGGCAGCGCGGCGCCGTACGCGTGCAGCACCGTCGAGCGGTGCGAATACAGCACGCCTTTCGGATTACCGGTCGTGCCCGACGTGTAGCAGAGCCCCGACGCCTGCTGCTCGTCGAGGCACGGCCAGTCGAAGCGGCCGTCCTCCGCTTCGACGAGCGTTTCGTAGCAGAGCAACGGCGTCGCGCAGGACGGCAGGTGCGCGGCGTCCGTCATCGCGACCCAGCCCTTCACGTGCGGACAGTGCGGCGCGATCGCGTCGACCAGCGGCGCGAAATTGATGTCGAACAGGACGTAGCGGTCTTCCGCGTGATTGACGATGTACGCGATCTGCTCGGGGAAGAGGCGCGGATTGATCGTGTGGCATACGGCACCCATCCCGCCGATCCCGTAATACGCCTCCAGATGCCGGTAGCCGTTCCACGCCAGCGTGCCGACGCGGTCGCCGGTTTCGACGCCGAGCCGTGCGAGCGCCTGCGCGAGCTGCTTCGCGCGGCGTTCGCAATCGCGGTACGTGTAGCGATGCACATCGCCCTCGATGCGCTTCGACACGATCTCGGTGTCGCCCGCGTGACGCGCGGCATGCGCGATCAGCGAGGACACCAGCAACGGCATGTCCATCATCTGGCCCAGCAACGGCTTACCCATCGTCTTGTTCTCCCGGAAGGACGCGAATCGGTGACCAGCCTCGAACCTGCGCGCGCCCGTCAGCGGCCCGGACGGGCGCGGCGCACGGTGCGCGGGCCGCCATGCGGGCGGCGCGGCGCCGCCTTACAATATCGGCTTACCCAGAGGCGCTCAACATGTCGTTTTCCCGAAGCGCAGCCGATCCGGCTGACACCTTGCCCGACCTCGCCGCCACGCTCGGCGCACCCGCCGAAGGCGGGTTCGTCCAGCTCGGCGACGCGTTTCATACGCGGCTGCCGGCCGCGCCGCTTGCCGCGCCGTACGTCGTCGGCTTTTCCGACGAAGTCGCGCAACTGCTCGACCTGCCTGCGTCGCTCGCCGCGCAGCCCGGCTTTGCCGAACTGTTCGCCGGCAACCCGACACGCGACTGGCCCGCAACCGCGATGCCGTACGCATCGGTGTATTCCGGCCACCAGTTCGGCGTGTGGGCCGGCCAGCTCGGCGACGGCCGCGCGCTGACGATCGGCGAGCGCACCGGCACCGATGGCCGCCGCTACGAGCTGCAACTGAAAGGCAGCGGCCGCACGCCGTACTCGCGGATGGGCGACGGCCGCGCGGTGCTGCGCTCGTCGATCCGCGAATTCCTGTGCTCGGAAGCGATGCATCACCTCGGCATCCCGACCACGCGCGCGCTGACGGTGATCGGCTCCGACCAGCCGGTGGTCCGCGAGGAGATCGAGACGTCGGCCGTCGTCACGCGCGTGTCGGAAAGCTTCGTGCGCTTCGGCCACTTCGAGCACTTCTTCTCGAACGATCGCCCCGACCTGCTGCGCCAGCTCGCCGATCACGTGATCGACCGCTTCTATCCGGATTGCCGAAACGCGGACGATCCGTACCTCGCGCTGCTCGAAGCCGCGACACTGCGCACGGCCGACCTCGTCGCGCAGTGGCAGGCCGTCGGCTTCTGCCACGGCGTGATGAACACGGACAACATGTCGATCCTCGGCGTGACGATCGACTACGGCCCGTTCGGCTTCGTCGACGCGTTCGACGCGAACCATATCTGCAACCACTCCGATAACAGCGGCCGCTACGCATACCGGATGCAGCCGCGCATCGCGCACTGGAACTGCTATTGCCTTGCGCAGGCGCTGCTGCCGCTGATCGGGCTGCAGCACGGCATCGCCGATGACGATGCGCGCGCCGAGCGCGCGGTGGACGACGCGCAGGCCGTGCTCGCGAAATTTCCGGAACGCTTCGGCCCGGCGCTCGAACGCGCGATGCGCGCGAAGCTCGGCCTCGAGCTCGAACGCGAGAACGATGCCGAACTCGCGAACAAGCTGCTCGAGACGATGCATGCGAGCCATGCTGATTTCACGCTGACGTTCCGCCGCCTCGCGCAACTGTCGAAGCACGACGCGAGCCGCGACGCGCCCGTGCGCGACCTGTTCATCGACCGAGACGCGTTCGACGCCTGGGCGAACCTCTACCGCGCGCGGCTGTCCGAGGAAACGCGCGACGATGCGGCACGTGCGGCCGCGATGAACTGCGTGAACCCGAAATACGTATTGCGCAACCATCTGGCCGAAGTCGCGATCCGGCGCGCGAAGGAAAAGGATTTTTCGGAGATCGAGCGGCTCGCGCAGATCCTGCGCCGGCCGTTCGACGAACAACCGGAGCATGACGCGTACGCGGCGTTGCCGCCCGACTGGGCCGGGTCGCTCGAAGTGAGCTGCTCGTCCTGAAGCCCCCAACCCGCGCGTATCGAACGACCGATCAGGAGAACCCCACATGTCCCACGATTCCGACGACAAGACCTTCCCGTACGAGAAGGACGACGCCGAGCTGCGCCGCCGGCTCACGCCGATGCAGTACGAGGTCACGCAGCATGCGGCGACCGAGCGCGCCTTCACCGGCGAATACACCGACACCGAAGACGCCGGCATCTACAAATGCGTCGTCTGCAGCACGCCGCTGTTCGAGTCCGGTTCCAAGTTCCATTCGGGCTGCGGCTGGCCCAGCTACTTCAAGCCGCTCAACGGCGAGGTGATCGACGAGAAGGTCGACTACTCGCACGGCATGGTGCGCGTCGAGGTCCGCTGCAACCATTGCGGCGCGCATCTCGGCCACGTCTTCGAGGACGGCCCGCGCGACAAGACCGGTTTGCGGTACTGCATCAATTCGGCTGCGTTAAACTTCGAGTCCCGACCCGAAAACGAATGAGCGGCGCCGGGCGGATCGGCGAGACGGCCCTTTGGGGGCGACCTTCGCCGGGCGGCTTGCTCTCGGGCTGGCCGCCCCGATCCGCGACGGCGGTGCCTGGCGGGTCCCTACAACGGTGAAAGGCCGCGCACGCGGCGTTTCACGCAGCTGCGAGCGCCATGAAATTCCTGTTCGATCTGTTTCCGATCATCCTGTTTTTTGTCGCCTTCAAGGTCTGGGGCATCTTCACCGCCACCGCCGTCGCGATCGTCGCGACGCTGGCCCAGGTCGCGTGGGTCGCCTTCCGGCACCGGAAGGTCGACACGATGCTGTGGGTCAGCCTCGGCGTGATCGTCGTCTTCGGCGGCGCCACCCTCGTCCTGCATGACGAGAAATTCATTCAATGGAAACCGACTGTGCTGTACTGGCTGTTTGCGGTCGGGCTGCTTGCCGCGCGCTATGCGTTCGGCAACAACCTGATCGAGAAGATGATGGGCAAGCAGCTCACGCTGCCGCACCCCGTGTGGGACAAGCTGAACGTCGCGTGGGCGCTGTTCTTCGCGGTGCTCGGCGTCGCGAACCTGTACGTGGTGCACAATTTCACCGAATCGCAATGGGTGAACTTCAAGCTGTTCGGCACGACGGGCGCGATGGTCGTGTTCATCATCCTGCAGAGCCTGTGGCTCACGAAATACCTGAAGGACGAATGACATGACGGACGCCTTTCTCCACGCGTCGCCCGACGAACGCATCGCACTGATCGAGGCACGCCTCACCGCATCGCTCGCACCCGTGTCGCTCGCCGTGCGCGACGACAGCGCACAGCACGCGGGCCACGCCGGCGCGGCCTCGGGCGGCCACTACACGGTCACGATCGTGTCGGCCGCATTCGCGGGCAAGCCGCGCGTCGCACGGCACCGGCTGGTGTATGATGCGCTCGCTGATGCGATGCAGCGCGGCATTCACGCGCTCGCGATCGTGGCTTACACGCCCGAAGAATTCAACGAATCTTCAATCTAGTCTCATTAGGAATTCCCGATGATCCTGAAATCCCCCCGCCTGTGGGTCGCGGCGGCTGCATTCGCAGCGGCACCGGCATTTGCCCAGAACATCGCCGTCGTCAACGGCACGCCGATTCCGAAGTCGCGCGCGGACGCGATGGTTGCCCAGCTCGTCCAGCAAGGCCAGACCGACAGCCCGCAACTGCAGCAGGCCGTGCGCCAGGAACTCGTGAACCGCGAAATCCTGATGCAGGAAGCGATCCGCGAAGGCATCCCGAACCGTCCGGACGTGAAGGCGCAGGTCGCCGTCGCGCAGCAGACCGTCGTGCTGCGTTCGATGATCGAGAGCTTCCTGAAGAAGAACCAGCCGACCGACGCCGAAGTGAAGGCGCGCTACGACGAACTCGTCAAGGGCGCCGGCGGCAACCGCGAATATCACCTGCACCACATCCTCGTCGACAGCGAGCAGCAGGCCAAGGACCTGATCGCGAAGATCAAGGCCGGCGCGAAGTTCGAGGATCTCGCGAAGCAATACTCGAAGGATCCGGGTTCGGGCAAGAACGGCGGCGATCTCGACTGGTCCGACCCGAAGGCGTACGTGCCGGAATTCTCGGCGGCCGCGCAGAAGCTGCAGAAAGGCCAGATGACCGACGCGCCGGTGAAGACGCAGTTCGGCTGGCACATCATCCGCGTCGACGACATCCGCGACATCGCGCCGCCGCCGTTCGACCAGGTGAAGGCGCAGATCGCGCAACAGCTCGTGCAGCAGAAGCTGCAGGCGTTCGAGGAAGGCCTGCGCCAGCAGGCAAAGATCCAGTAACGCAGGCGCCCGTCTCCGTGCATCGGAAAGCCGCTCTTCGGAGCGGCTTTTTCATTTGGCGCGCGGAATCGCACGCATCGTGAGGTTTCGGCAGCCGGTCGACGCGCAATAAAAATGCCGCTCCAAGGAGCGGCATTTTCTGTGCCGAACATCACCCGCGCCGCAGCGTTCGCTACGCGGGATAGAACACGTCGTGATAGCGCACTTCGCCCGACGGCCGCGGCACCGATGCGTCGAACGACAGCGCCATGAAATACTCGCGCGGTACGTCCGGAAACACGATGTCGCCGGACGGCTCGAACCCGAAGCGCGCGTAGTACGCGGGATCGCCGAGCACGACGCAGCCGCGCGCGCCGAGCCGGCGCAACGCGTCGAGCCCCGCGCGCACGAGCCCGGCGCCGATGCTCTGCCGCTGGCAGTCGGGCAGCACCGCGAGCGGCGCAAGCCCGTACCACTGCTGTCGATCCGCCGGCTCGCCGCCGATCGCGACCGGCGAGAACGCGACGTGGCCGATGATGCAGCCGTCGCGCTCCGCGACGAGCGACACGCTCAGCGCACCGTCCGCGCGCAGCGCGTCGACGATTCGCCGCTCGAACTGCCCGCCCTGCGGTTCGCCCGCGAACGCCGCGACGATCACGCGGCCGATCGCGTCGGCCTCGCTCGCACGCTCGTCGCGCAGCGTGACGATCTCGACCGGCGCGTTCGGGTCGAACCTCATCCGGATCAGCCGATCCAGCGGCGCGCGTTGCGGAACACGCGCATCCACGGGCTCGCTTCACCCCAGCCTTCCGGGTGCCAGCTCATCGCGACCGTCCGGTGCACGCGCTCCATGTGCGGCATCAGTACCGAGAAGCGGCCGTCGGCCGTCGTCACCGACGTGATGCCGGCCGGCGAGCCGTTCGGGTTGAACGGATAGCGCTCGGTCGCTTCGCCGCGGTGGTCGACGTAACGCATCGCGACTGCAACGCGGTCGATGTCGCCCTGCTGCGAGAAGTCCGCATAACCTTCGCCGTGCGCGACCGCGACCGGAATCCGCGAGCCTTCCATCCCCGTGAAGAAGATCGACGGCGACTTCTCCACTTCGACGAACGAGAAGCGCGCCTCGAACTGCTCGGACTTGTTGCGCGTGAACTTCGGCCACGCTTGCGCGCCCGGAATCATCGACGCGAGGCTCGACAGCATCTGGCAGCCGTTGCAGATGCCGAGCGCGAACGTGTCGGGACGCGCGAAGAACGCCGAGAACATGTCGGCCAGGTTCGCGTTGAAACGGATCGTCTTCGCCCAGCCTTCGCCCGCACCGAGCACGTCGCCGTACGAGAAGCCGCCGCACGCGACCGCACCCGCGAAATCGGCGAGCGTCGCGCGGCCGGCGAGCAGGTCGCTCATGTGCACGTCGTGCGCGTCGAAGCCCGCGCGGTCGAACGCGTAGGCCGTTTCCAGATGCGAGTTCACGCCCTGCTCGCGCAGGATCGCGACGCGCGGCCGCGCGCCGGTCGCGATGAACGGCGCGGCGATGTCGTCGGCCGGATCGAAGCTCAGCACCGGCGAGATGCCCGGATCGGCCGCGTCGAGCAGCGCGTCGTATTCGGCATCCGCGCATGCGGGGTTGTCGCGCAGGCGCGCGATGCGCCAGCTCACTTCGCCCCATGCACGGTGGAGTTCGGTGCGCGGCGCGTCGAAGATCTTCTTCGCGTCGCGGTACACCTCGATCACGTCGCGATCGTTGACCGAGCCGATCACGTGCGAGCACGTCGACAGGCCGAACTCGCGCAGCGCGCCGAGCACCGCGTCGCGGTCGGCCGTGCGCACCTGCACGACGGCGCCGAGCTCCTCGGAGAACAGCGCGCGCAGCGTGCGATCGTCGCGGCGGCCGCTCGTCTGCTTCGCCCAGTCCTTCGCGTCGCCGTAGTCGGATTCGTGATGCGGGTCGAGCGTCAGCATGTCGACGTTCAGCGACACGCCCGCGTGGCCCGCGAACGCCATTTCGCACACCGTCGCCCACAGGCCGCCGTCCGAGCGGTCGTGGTACGCAAGCAGCTTGCCCTGCGCATTGAGCGACTGGATCGCGTTGAAGAAGCGCTTCAGGTCTTCCGCATCGTCGACGTCCGGCGTCGTGTCGCCGACCTGCTGCGTGACCTGCGCGAAGATGCTGCCGCCCATCCGGTTCTTGCCGCGGCCGAGATCGATCGCGATCAGCACGCTGTCGCCCGCGTCGGCGACGCGGCGCAGTTGCGGCGTCAGGTGGAGCCGCACGTCCTCGACCGGCGCGAACGCGGAGATGATCAGCGACACCGGCGCGACCACTTCCTTCGCGACGCCCTGCTCGTCCCACTTCGTCTTCATCGACAGCGAGTCCTTGCCGACCGGGATGCCGATCCCGAGCGCCGGGCACAGCTCCATGCCGATCGCCTTGACCGTGTCGAACAGCGCGGCGTCCTCGCCGGCCGTGCCGCACGCGGCCATCCAGTTCGCCGACAGCTTCAGCTTGTCGAGCGACGCGATCGGCGCGCTCGCGATGTTCGTGATCGCTTCGCCGACGGCCATGCGGCCCGATGCCGGCGCGTCGATCACCGCGAGCGGCGTGCGCTCGGCCATCGTCATCGCCTCGCCCTTGAAGCCCGCATAGTCGAGCGCGGTGACCGCGCAGTCGGCCACCGGCACCTGCCAAGGGCCGACCATCTGGTCGCGCACCGACGTGCCGCCGACCGACCGGTCGCCGATCGTGATCAGGAACGACTTGCTGCCGACCGTCGGGTGCTTCAGCACGTCGACCGCGACTTCCGACAGCGCGATGCCCGTCACGTCGACCGGCGCGCGCTCGGTCGTCACGCGCGTGACGTCGCGGTGCATGCGCGGCGGCTTGCCGAGCAGCACTTCCATCGGCATGTCGACCGGATATTCGTCGGCACCCGTCGCTTCGGCATCGACGAGCTGCAGCTGGCGCTCGTCGGTTGCAACACCGACCACCGCGAACGGGCAGCGCTCACGCGCGCAGATCGCCTCGAAGCGCGGCAGGTCGGCCGGCGCGATCGCGAGCACGTAGCGCTCCTGCGCCTCGTTCGACCAGATCTCGCGCGGCGACAGGCCCGATTCCTCGAGCGCGACCTTGCGCAGTTCGAAGCGCGCGCCCTTGCCCGCGCCGTCGACGATCTCGGGGAACGCGTTCGACAGGCCGCCCGCGCCGACGTCGTGGATGCTCAGGATCGGGTTTTCCGCGCCGAGCTGCCAGCAGCCGTTGATCACTTCCTGCGCGCGACGCTCGATTTCGGGATTGCCGCGCTGCACCGAGTCGAAATCGAGCTCGGCCGTGTTCGCGCCGGTCGCCATCGAGCTCGCGGCGCCGCCGCCCATGCCGATCCGCATGCCGGGGCCGCCGATCTGGATCAGCAGCGAGCCGGCCGGCACGTCGTGCTTGTGCGTGTGTTGATCCGCGATGTTGCCGAGGCCGCCCGCGATCATGATCGGCTTGTGATAGCCGCGCACCTGGCCGCCGACGTTCTGCTCGTACACGCGGAAGTAGCCGCCGAGGTTCGGGCGGCCGAATTCGTTGTTGAACGCGGCGCCGCCGAGCGGGCCGTCGATCATGATCTGCAGCGGCGACGCGATGCGGTCCGGGCGGCCATACGGGCCGTGCGCATCGTTCGGGTTGCGCTCGCCGACCGGCTGCGCCGCATCGCGCGCGTTTTCCCACGACTGGCGTGCATCGGGCAGGTCGAGGTTCGACACGGTGAAGCCCGTGAGCCCGGCCTTCGGACGCGCGCCGCGGCCCGTCGCGCCTTCGTCGCGGATCTCGCCGCCCGCGCCGGTCGCCGCACCCGGGAACGGCGAGATCGCCGTCGGGTGGTTGTGCGTCTCGACCTTCATCAGCGTGTGCGTGAGCTCGGTGTGGCGGCCATATCGCTCGCCGGGCTCGCCGGCCGCGCCCGCGTTGCGCGGGAACCAGCGCTCGGCCTCGGCACCCATCATGATCGACGAGTTGTCGGAATACGCGACGATCGTGCCCTGCGGATTCAGCTTCTCGGTGTTGCGGATCATCGCGAACAGCGACATGTCCTGCGCTTGCCCGTCGATCGTCCACTGCGCGTTGAAGATCTTGTGGCGGCAGTGCTCGCTGTTCGCCTGCGCGAACATCATCAGTTCGACGTCGGTCGGATTGCGTTCGAGCTTGCGGAATGCGTCGACCAGGTAATCGATCTCGTCGTCGGCGAGCGCGAGGCCCAGCTCGACGTTCGCGCGCTCGAGCGCGCCGCGGCCGACGCCCAGCACGTCGACGCTCGCGAGCGGCTTGGCCGGCAGTTCGTCGAACAGGTGCTTCGCGTCGTCGCGCGCGGCGACCACGCTTTCGGTCATCCGGTCATGCAGCGCAGCGGCGACGGCCGCACGCGCGTCGTCGGACAGCGCCTTCTTGCCGCCAAGCAGGCCCGACTTCAGCGTGACCGTGAATTCGACGCCGCGCTCGATGCGGCGCACCTGCGTGAGGCCGCAGTGCTGCGCGATGTCGGTCGCCTTGCTCGCCCACGGCGAGACCGTGCCGAAGCGCGGCAGCACGACGAAGGTCTCGGCCGCGCCCTTCTCGGCCGCCGGCTCGAACGGCGCGCCGTAGTGCATCAGCGCGTCGATGCGCGCGCTGTCGTCGGCCGACAGCGGCTCGGCCGCATTGACGAAGTGCAGGAACTGGCCGCGCACCGCGACGATGTTGGCGTCGATTTGCCTGAGCGTGTCGAGCAGACGGGTTTGACGGAAATCGGAAAGGGCCGAAGCACCGGGAAAACACGAGAAGTGAGCCATGGGCTGGACTGACGTCGATGAGTCGCGCAAGGTGGCGACGTGGGGCGAAAGGAAGGCCGTAATTATACCCGGAAGTCAGTCGCCCCAAACCGGCCGATCGGCGCCCGCATGCACCGCGACGGTGCCGCGGCGCGCGCCGTGCATGGCCGCCCGTCGGGCCGGCCCGCCCGGGTACGGCAGCCGGCGCCGCCGCGCGGCAGCATGGCACCTGCTCGCGCGACGCCGGTTACCGCGATTTTGGCGCTATCATTCCGGGTTCACCGGGCCCGGGCCCTCAGCGAATCCTCACCGGGCGGCGTGCGCGCCGCCCGTCATCGAAGCAATCCATGGATGTCATCGTCATCGGCGGCGGAATCAGCGGCGTCGCCACCGCCTACCAGTTGCGCGCGGCCGGCCATCGCGTGTGCGTGGTCGAACGCCACGCGACCGTCGCGCAGGGAGCGACCTACGGCGACGGCGGCGCGCTGCTGCCGAGCCCGCTCGACGTCTGGTTCGGTCCGACCTTCATGCGCCAGCGCCAGCCGCGCGACAGCGGCATCGTCTACAAGCCGGGCTTCAACGGCGGCGTGCGCCGCTTCGTCAAGCAGCTCGGCGCGCTGCGCGAGCCCGATGCGTTCGCCGCGCAGTACGCGCGGCTGCGCCCGCTGATCGACGCGTCGCGCGACACGCTCGCCGACATCGAGGCGCGCCTCGAACTCGAATTCGAACAGAAGCCCGGCATCCTGCACGTCGTGCGCGATCCGCGCGACTGGGAAGCGATGCAGCCCGCGCTCGACCTGCTGCGCACGCTCGACCAGCCGTACCGCATGCTGAGCGCCGACGAATGCGCGGCGCTCGAACCGTCGGTGCCGGCCGAGCCCGGCTTCGCCGGCGGCGTGCTGCTCGAGACCGAGCGCACCGGAAACTGCCCGCTGTTCGCGAAACTGGTCAAGCAGACGCTCGACGAGCACGGCGTGCAGTTCCGCTTCGGCGCGGACGTCGCTGCGATCCGCGTCGATACCGGCCGCGCCGCGATCGAACTGGTACCGTCCGGCCAGCGGAACGCGGCGAAGGCGCACGAGGTCGACGTGATTTCCGCCGACGCGATCGTGGTCGCCGCCGGCGCCGGCAGCCTGCCGCTGCTCGAACGGCTCGGCTGGCGCCTGCCGCTGCACCCGGTGCGGGTCCACACGCTCACCGCGCCGGTCGCGTACGAAGAGCACGCGCCGCACCTGAGCGTCGTCGATTCGATCAAGCGCATCTCGATCACGCGCACCCACCAGCGGCTGCGCATCGGCGGCGCCGCCGTGCTGCAGAGCCTGCCCGACACCGCGAAGCCGCTTGCCGAGCCGCTGTCCGAGGCCGCGCTCGCGCTGCTCGGCCAGGCCGTCCACGACTGGGTGCCCGGTGCCGCCAGGATCTCGGCTGCGCTGTCGTGGCAAGGCACGCAACTGCTGTCGCCGGACGGCCTGCCCGTCGTGGGTCCGACCCCGCATCCGCGCGTGTTTGTCAATTTCGGGCACGGCCCGACCGGCTGGGGGCTCGCGTGCGGGTCTGCTAAAGTGGTGACCGACTACCTCGGCGGCGACGTGCAGCACTGGCCCGCCGACACGCTCGCCGCACTGCGCGCCGGGCGCTTCACGACCTGACCGCCGCGGGCCCGTCCCGTGGCGGCATCCTTGCCAGCCGCCACGATCCCGCGATGACCGCTACCCGCCCGCTTCCCGATTCCGATCCGATCGCACTGCTGCGCGTCGCCGACTTGCGCACGGCCGAAGCCGACGCGGCCGCGGCGCTGCCGCCGCACACACTGATGGGCCGTGCGGGTGCCGCCGCCGCGCGCTGGCTGTCCGAGCGCGTCGCCGGCGACGACCGCCCCGTATGGTTCGCGGTCGGCCCCGGCAACAACGGCGGCGACGCGTTGGTCGCCGCCGCGCAGCTCCAGCAACTCGGCATCGCGACGCAGGCGTGGATGCCGGTGCCGGTCAAGCCGGACGACGCGCAATGGGCGCTCGGCCTCGCGCGCGCGGCCGGCGTCCCGCTGTCGGCCACGCCGCCCGCGTCGCTGGACGGTTACGCATGGGTCGTCGACGGGCTGTTCGGCATCGGTCTCGGCCGCGCGCTCGACGGCGCGTTCGCCGAACAGGCCGCGCGCATTGCCGCGCATGCACGGCGCGGCGGCCGCGTGCTCGCGCTCGACGTGCCGAGCGGGCTCGACAGCGATACGGGCCGGATCGTCGGCGCAGGCGTCGCCGTCACGGCCACGCATACGCTCACCTTCATCGGCGCGAAGCCGGGCCTTTACACGGGCGACGGCCGCGACCTCGCCGGCGAGATCGACGTCGCGTCGCTCGACGTCGCACCGCCCGCCGCGCCGGCCATCGTACTGAACACGCCCGAGCGATTCGCCGCGGCGCTGCCCGCGCGCGCGTTCGCGTCCCACAAGGGCACCTTCGGCAGCCTCGCGGTGCTCGGCGGCGACACCGGCATGTGCGGCGCACCGATCCTGGCCGCGCGCGCCGCGCTGTTCGCGGGCGCCGGCAAGGTGCACGTCGGCTTCCTCGGCGCCGGCGCGCCGCCGTACGACCCGCCGTTCCCCGAACTGATGCTGCATCCGGCCGATAGCCTCGACCTCGGCGCGATGACCGCGATCGCGGCCGGCTGCGGCCTCGGCACGCGCGAAGCCGCGGCAACGCTCGTGCGCGACGTGCTCGCCCGCGACGCCGCGACGCTGCTCGATGCGGACGCGCTGAACCTCGTCGCGACGCACGCGGACCTCGCGGCCGCCGTTGCCGCGCGCGGCGCCCGCGGCAACCCCTGCGTGCTGACCCCGCACCCGCTCGAGGCCGCGCGGCTGCTCGGCAGCGACACGGCGACGGTGCAGCACGACCGCGTCGCGGCGGCGCAGGCGCTCGCCGCGCGCCATGCAGCCATCGTCGTGCTGAAAGGCTCGGGCACGGTGATTGCGGCCCCCGACGGCCGCGTGACGATCAACCCGACCGGCAACGCGGCGCTCGCCACCGGCGGCACCGGCGACGTGCTCGGCGGCCTGATCGGCGCGCTGCTCGCACAGCGAGTCACACCGTACGAGGCGGCGCTCGCGGGCGTCTACCTGCACGGCCTCGCGGCCGACACGCTGACCGCGCACGGCACCGGCCCGGCCGGGCTCACGGCCGGCGAACTCGCACCGATGGTGCGCACGCTGATCAATCGCCTTTTTTATCCATCGCCGCGCGCCGACGCATAACGCCGCTATACTGACTGCCCCGCCGCACGGCGGGCCCTCTCGTCCGCCGGCCTGCCGATTCCGATGAGCCGGCGCGGCATTCCTCCCGATTCACGCTTCACTCGAACCGCCATGACGCTGAATTCGCTCCCCGCCTGGACTGCCCTTCAATCCCACTTCGAACAGATCCGCCACGCCCGGCTGCGCGACTGGTTCGCACCGGAAAACGACCGCGCGCCGACCCGCGCCGAACGCTTCACGATCCCGGGCGGCGGTCTCGCGGCCGACTTCTCGAAGAACCGCATCAACGACGAAACGCTGCGCCTGCTCGTGCAGCTCGCGCGCGACGCGGGCGTCGAAACGCGCCGCGACGCGATGTTCGCGGGCGAGATCGTCAACGCGACCGAAGGCCGCGCCGCGCTGCACACCGCGTTGCGCGCGACCGACCCGCACACGCCGTTCCACGCGCAGGTGAGCGCCGAGCGCGCGAAGATGGCGACGTTCGCGCGCGCCGTGCGCAGCGGCACGTGGACGGGCTACACGGGCAAGCGCATCCGCCACGTGATCAACATCGGCATCGGCGGCTCCGATCTCGGGCCGAAGATGGTCGTGCATGCGCTGCACCACGTCGCGACGCCCGACATCTCGACCCACTTCGTGTCGAACGTCGACGGCGCCGATCTCGCGCGCGTGCTCGAACAGGTCGATCCCGAGGAAACGCTCGCGATCATCGTGTCGAAGACCTTCACGACGCTCGAGACGATGACGAACGCACGCTCGCTGCGCGACTGGTTCGTCGCACGCGGCTGCCCCGAGGACGCGCTCGCGAAGCACTTCGTCGGCGTGTCGGCGAACCCGGCCGAAGTCGTGAAGTTCGGCATCGCCGCGGACAACGTGTTCGAAATGTGGGACTGGGTCGGCGGCCGCTATTCGCTGTGGTCGGCGGTCGGCCTGTCGATCATGATCGCGATCGGCCCCGAGCAGTTCGACGAGCTACTGGCCGGCGCGAACGACATGGACCGCCATTTCCGCGAAGCGCCGCTCGAGCGCAACCTGCCGGTGCTACTCGGCCTGATCGGCATCTGGTACCGGAATTTCTTCGGCTCGCAGAGCTATCTCGTCGCGCCGTATTCGGAAGCGCTGCACTACCTGCCGTCGTACCTGCAGCAGCTCGAAATGGAGAGCAACGGCAAATCCGCGCGCCTGGACGGCACCTTCGTCGATTACCCGACGTCGGCCGTCACGTGGGGCGAGCCGGGCACCAACGGCCAGCATGCGTTCTTCCAGATGCTGCATCAGGGGCCGACGATCGTGCCGATCGACTTCATCGCGGTGCTGACGCCCGAGCATCCGCTTGCGAGCCATCATCCGAAACTGCTCGCGAACTGCTTCGCGCAGAGCGAGGCGCTGATGCTCGGCCGCACGCTCGACGAAGCGCGCAAGGTCGCGGGGCCCGAAAAGGAAGCGCTCGCGCCGCACCTGACGTTCCCCGGCAACCGCCCGACGACGACGCTGCTCGTCGATGCGCTGACGCCGCGCACGCTCGGCGCGCTGATCGCGCTTTACGAGCACAAAGTGCTCGTGCAGGCGACGGTGTGGGACATCAATCCGTTCGACCAGTGGGGCGTCGAGCTCGGCAAGATTCTCGGCAAGGTCGTCGAAGCCGACCTGACGGCCGAGTCGGTCGATCCCGCGAAGCACGACTCGTCGACCACGGCGCTGATCGAACGCGCTCGCGCGGCGCTCAAGCGCTGACGCGACGGCGTCACGCGCACGCCGGCCGCGCATTGCACCCCGCGCGGCTGGCAGGAAAATTCAGGCGCCGCGCTGCGCTGCGTGCGGCTCGACGATGTGCCCGGCATCGAGCGTCACCGTCGTCGCGCAGCGGCGCGCCAGTTCGGCATCGTGCGTGACGAGCACGAGCGTTGCGCCGTGCGTGCGGTTCAGTTCGAACATCAGGTCGATGACCGCATGCCCCGTCGCCGCATCGAGGCTGCCGGTCGGTTCGTCGGCAAACAGGATCGCCGGGCGCGTGACGAACGCGCGCGCGAGCGCGACGCGCTGCTGCTCGCCGCCCGACAGCAGCTTCGGATAATGCGCGGTGCGTTCGCCGAGACCGACCTGCACCAGCAGCGCCCGTGCGCGGTCGGCCGCCTCGCGCGCGCTGATGCCGCCCCGCAGCTCGAGCGGCAGCATCACGTTTTCGAGCGCCGTCAGGTGCGGCATCAACTGGAACGACTGGAACACGAACCCGACGGCACCGTTGCGCAGCGCGGCGCGCTCGTCCTCGTCGAGCTGGTCGAGCGCGCGGCCGAGCAGGCGAACCGTGCCGCTCGTCGCGCTGTCCAACCCTGCAAGCAGGCCGAGCAGCGTCGACTTGCCCGACCCCGACGCACCGACGATCGCGAGGCTGCTGCCCGGCCGCACGGCGAGCGTGATGCCGTCGAGGATCGTCAGCTCGCCCGTTGCGTCGGCGACCCGCTTGCACACGTCATGGACTTCGATGATCGGATCGGTAATCTTGAACATGGACACGACATTTCGCTGGAAAAGACGCGCGGCGCTCGCCGCGCTGCTGGGCACCCTGCTGACCGCAACCGCGCCCGCACGCGCCGTGACAGCGCCGGCCCCGACATCGGGCCAGCCGGTGATCGTCGTGCTCGGCGACAGCCTGTCGGCCGAATACGGGCTGCCGCGCGACACGGGCTGGGTTGCATTGCTGCGACAGCGGCTCACGAACGAGCGAATCGATTATAGCGTCGCGAACGCCAGCGTCAGCGGCGACACCACGAGCGGCGGCCGCGCGCGGCTGCCTGCGGTGCTGCAGCGGCTCAAGCCGTCGATCGTCGTCGTCGAGCTCGGTTCGAACGATGCGCTGCGCGGCGTGCCGCTCGCGACGACCGAGCAGAACCTGCGCGACATCATCGCCGGCGCACGGCGTGCACAGGCGAAGGTCGTGCTGGTCGGCATGTACGTGCCGCCCAATTACGGCCCCGACTACACGCAGAAGTTCCACGCCGTCTATACGCGGCTGTCGAAGGATCTCGGCGTGCCGCTCGTGCCGTTCCTGCTGGCCGGCATCGAGAACAAGCCCGAGATGTTCCAGGCCGACCAGATGCATCCCGCGCAGCAGGCGCAGGGCATTCTGCTCGACAACGTGTGGCCGGCACTGAAGCCGCTGCTCGGCAAGCCGCGCGGTTGACGACGTACCGCCCGCCAGAAAACAAAAAGCCCCGCTCGAAGCGGGGCTTTTTATTGTTGCGTGCGAAACGGTACTCAGTTGGCGCCATCCTGCGACTGGCTGGTCGTCGTCCCGTACAGCTTCACCTTCGAACGATCGCGCAGCGCGGCGAGATACGCTTCGCCTTCGCTCTGCGCGTCGACCTGCGCCATCTGCTGCTGCGCGGCCGCCAGTTGCTGCGGATCGACGGCCGTACCCGGGATCACCGCGTTTACGCGGTAGATCGCGTAGCCGTCGGCGCCGAGATCGACGCCGACGTAAGCCGGCAGCGTCTTCGCATCGACCTTGTAGACGGCGCTCAGCGCGGCCGGCGTCAGGCCCTGCGATTGCGTGCGCGACACCTTCTGCGCTACCGCGAACCCGTCGGTCGACTTCGACTTCTGCAGCTCGGCCAGCTTCGCCGCACCGTCCTTCTGCGCGAGTGCCGCGGCCTGCTCGGCGACGACCTTCTGCCGCACGACGTCCTTGATCGCATCGAGCGCGGGTACGGCAGCCGGCTTGTAGTCGGTCACGCGCGCCGAGATCAGCGTGTTGTTGCCGACGTCGATCGCCTGCGTGTTGTTCTGGTTCTTCACCGAGTCGTTCGCGAACACGGCGGCCAGAAACTTCGGATTGTTCAGCGGGCTCGTCGGCGGCAGCTGCGGATTCGGCGTCGGCGTGACGGTGGCCGTCTGGATCGTCAGCTTGTACTTGTCCGCGGCCGGCTGCAGCGTCTTCGCCTTTTCGTAGACGGTCGACGTGAAACCTTCCGCGTTGTCCGTGAACGCCTTCGAAGCGTACTGCTGCTTCAGGTCGATCGCGATCCGGTCCTTCACTTCCGCGAACGGCTTGACGGCCGCCGGCTTCACTTCGGTCGCCTTCAGCACGTGGAAGCCGAGATCCGACTGCACGACGCCGCTCACGTCGCCCTGCTTGAGCGCGAACGCGGCATCGTCGAACGCCTTGCCGCCCGCCGTCGAGCCGCGCGTGATGAAACCGAGGTCGCCGCCCTTCGCGGCCGACGGCGCGTCCTGCGAGCTCTTCTGCGCGATCTGCGCGAACTGGTCCGGATGCGCCTTCACGTCGGCGAGCAGTTGCTCGGCCTTCGCCTTCGCTGCGGCCTTGTCGGCCGCGCTTGCGCTGCTCGCCGCGGCGATGAAGATGTGGCTCACGCGAACCTGCGCTTCGGTGCGGAAGTGCGTCGGGTTGTCGTCGTAGAACTTCTTGATGTCCGCATCGGTCGGCTGGGCGCTTGCGGCCGCCGCGGCCGGCGAATAGACGAGGTACTGGATCGTCGCGGTCTCGGGCGTCGCGAAGCCCTGCTTGTGCGCGTCGTAGTACGCGGCGAGCTGCGCGTCGGTCGGCTGGACCTTCGCTGCGTAGTCGCTCGTCTTCAGCACGAGCGCCTGCACGTCGCGCTGCTGCGCGGCGAGTTCGGACAGGCGTTGCGCGAGGCTCTTCGGCGTGAACGCGCTCGACACGATGCTGGCCGGAATCTGCTGCAGTGCAAGGCTGTAGCGCACGCGCTCCTGATACTGCTCGGGCGTCATCCCCTGGAACGACAGCAGTTGCGCGTAACGCTCGACGTCGATCGAACCGTCGGGCTTCTTCAGCGACGCGATCATCGGGTCGCTCATCAGCGCATCGCGCACCGCATTGTCGGACGCGGTCAGGTGCAGACGCTGCGTTTCATCGGCCAGCACGCGCTGCTGGATCAGGCCGTCGAGCACCTGCTTGCGATGCTCGGGCGTATCGAACATCTTGATGTCGAACTGCCCGCCGAGCGCCTGACGCGCCTGGTCGATCTGCTGGCGGAACGCGCCGTCGAATTCGACCCGCGTGATCTTGTGCCCGTTGACCGCTGCGGCGTTCGCACTGTCGTCGAAGAAGCCGCGGAAGCCTTGGATCCCGACGAAACCCAGCCCCGGCAACACGATCAGGAGCAGGAGCGCCATCATCAGGCGCTGGTGATTACGGAAGAAATCGAGCATGCGTGACGGGAAAATTGGACAAAACGACCGATATTACAACATACGGGGTGGGACGGGAGAAAAGCAGACGTGCAGCAAGCGGGCGCAACGGACAGCACAAACGAAAATGCCCGCACAAGGCGGGCACTTTCGTTTGTTTGGCGGAGCGGACGGGACTCGAACCCGCGACCCCCGGCGTGACAGGCCGGTATTCTAACCGACTGAACTACCGCTCCTTGGTCTGGCTGAATCAGGAAACTGGTGGGTGCTGAGGGGTTCGAACCCCCGACCTACGCCTTGTAAGGGCGCCGCTCTACCAGCTGAGCTAAGCACCCGTTCCCGATTCGTTCTGGCTGCGATCTGCGTTTCCGCATCAACAACCAGCGAGCCCGCAAGTTTAATTCATCCCCGATCATTTTGCCAAGCCCGGACGCAAATTTTTTTCTGCCGCACCCGTTCGCGATTCCGTGTGCACATAAAAAAACCCGCGGACACGCCGCGGGTTTCGTGAACAACCGTCAGGAAGGACGGCGTTCAGGGTCTCAGTGCTTGACGACTTCCGTCGAGCCGGCCTCCTTCGCCGCCTCGCCGACCGGCGCTGCTGCCTTCGCTTCTTCTTCCGGCGGCAGCGGAGTCGGCGAACGCTCGAGCGCGAGCTCCAGCACCTTGTCGATCCAGCGGACCGGCACGATCTCGATCGCGTTCTTCACGTTGTCCGGAATGTCCGCGAGATCCTTCACGTTCTCTTCCGGGATCAGCACGAGCTTGATGCCGCCGCGATGCGCGGCCAGCAGCTTTTCCTTCAGCCCGCCGATCGGCAGCACTTCGCCACGCAACGTGATTTCGCCCGTCATCGCGACGTCGGCACGCACCGGGATACCCGTCAGCACCGACACCAGCGCGGTCGTCATCGCACCGCCGGCGGACGGACCGTCCTTCGGCGTCGCGCCTTCCGGCACGTGAATGTGGATGTCCTGCTTCTCGAACGCTTCGTCCTTGATGCCCAGACGGCGCGAACGCGAGCGCACGACCGAACGCGCAGCCTCGACCGACTCCTTCATCACGTCGCCGAGCGAACCCGTGCGGATCACGTTGCCCTTGCCCGGCATCACCGCGGCTTCGATCGTCAGCAGGTCGCCGCCGACTTCCGTCCACGCGAGGCCCGTCACCTGGCCGACCTGGTTTTCCTTCGCCGCGAGGCCGAAGTCGTACTTGCGCACGCCGAGGAACGTATCGAGATTCTCGCCATCGACCTTGATCGCGCCCGATGCCTTCTTCAGCAGCAGCATCTTCACGACCTTGCGGCAGATCTTCGACACTTCCCGCTCGAGCGAACGCACACCGGCTTCGCGCGTGTAGTAGCGGATGATGTCGCGGATCGCCTGCTCGGTGACGTCGACCTCGCCTTCCTTCAGCCCGTTGTTCTTCTTCTGCTTCGGCAGCAGGTAACGCTGCGCGATGCTGACCTTCTCGTCTTCCGTGTAACCCGACAGACGGATCACTTCCATCCGGTCGAGCAGCGGCGGCGGGATGTTCAGCGAGTTCGACGTCGCGACGAACATCACGTCCGACAGGTCGAAGTCGACCTCGATGTAGTGGTCGGCGAACGTATGGTTCTGTTCTGGATCGAGCACTTCGAGCAGCGCCGACGACGGATCGCCGCGGAAATCCATGCCCATCTTGTCGACTTCGTCGAGCAGGAAGAGCGGATTGCGCACGCCGACCTTCGTGAGGCTCTGCAGGATCTTGCCCGGCATCGAACCGATATACGTACGGCGGTGGCCGCGGATCTCGGCTTCGTCACGCACGCCGCCGAGCGCCATCCGGACGAACTTGCGGTTCGTCGCACGGGCGATCGACTGGCCGAGCGAGGTCTTGCCGACGCCCGGGGGCCCGACGAGGCACAGGATCGGCGCCTTGACCTTGTCGACGCGCTGTTGCACCGCGAGATACTCGAGGATACGCTCCTTGACCTTCTCGAGGCCGAAGTGATCCTCATCGAGCACCTGCTCGGCGTTCGACAGGTCGTTGTTGACCTTGCTCTTCTTGCGCCACGGCAGGCCGATCAGCGTGTCGATGTAGTTGCGCACGACGGTCGCTTCCGCCGACATCGGCGACATCAGCTTCAGCTTCTTCAGCTCGGCATCGGCCTTCTTCTTGGCTTCCTTCGGCATGCGCGCGGCGTTGATGCGCTTCTCGAGTTCCTCGAGATCGGCCCCCTCTTCGCCTTCGCCCAGTTCCTTCTGGATCGCCTTGACCTGCTCGTTCAGGTAGTACTCGCGCTGGCTCTTTTCCATCTGGCGCTTCACGCGCCCGCGGATGCGCTTTTCGACCTGCAGGATGTCGATCTCGGCTTCGAGCTGCGCGAGCAGGTGCTCGAGGCGCTCGATGACCGGGAACATCTCGAGGATGTGCTGCTTCTGGTCGAGCTTCAGCGGCAGGCGCTCGGCGATCATGTCGGCGAGGCGACCTGCTTCGTCGATGCCCGACAGCGACGTGAGGATCTCCGGCGGGATCTTCTTGTTCAGCTTCACGTACTGGTCGAACTGCGACACGATCGCGCGGCGCAGCGCTTCCGTTTCGGCGCTGTCGGCATGATCCGGCTCGAGCGGCATCACGTCGCAGGAGAACTGCGTCTCCTGTTCTTCGATCGACAGTGCCTTCGCACGCTGCAGGCCTTCGACGAGCACCTTCACGGTGCCGTCCGGCAGCTTCAGCATCTGCAGGATGTTGGCGATACAACCGACCTCGTACATGTCCTTTTCGGTCGGTTCGTCCTTGGCCGCGGTTTTCTGGGCGACGAGCATGATGTGCTTGCCGCCTTCCATCGCTGCTTCGAGGGCCTTGATCGATTTCGGCCGGCCCACGAAGAGCGGAATCACCATGTGCGGGAAAACGACGACATCCCGCAGCGGCAGCAGCGGGAGCGTGATGCGTTCCGGCGGGAGAAGTTGGGTGCCTGACATTTCATTTCCCCATGAGTGGAATCAATTGTTCGGTAATTGAGGCCGCCACAACGAATTGCAAGCCTTCAAGTGCGGGAAATATTCGGTAAGAAAGTAACCACCGCGTGTCGAGTCAGAGTTACCCACAAGATAAACGAAAAAAAGCCGCCCACGGTCTCATGAACGGCCTTTTTCGCAGAACATCGTCGGCAAGCCGGTCAGTTCGAACCCGCCACCTTCGGCGTGTCCTCGTAGATCAGCAAAGGCTTGCCGTCCCCATCGATGACGTTCTCGTCGATGATGACCTTGCTGACCCCTTTCATCGTCGGCAGCTCGTACATCACGTCGAGCAACGCCTGTTCGATGATCGAACGCAAACCGCGCGCGCCGGTCTTGCGGCGGATCGCCTTGCGGGCGACTGCCTGCAGTGCGCCCGGCCGGATCTCCAGCTCGACGCGCTCCATCGCGAACAGCTTGTGATACTGCTTGACGAGCGCGTTCTTCGGCTCGACCAGGATCTTCATCAGCGCGGCTTCATCGAGCTTGCCGAGCGTCGCGACCACCGGCAGACGGCCGATCAATTCGGGGATCAGACCGAATTTGATCAGGTCTTCCGGTTCCGTTTCGCGCAGCACTTCGCCCGCGTCGCGCTCCTGCTTGCTCTTGACCGTCGCGCCGAAGCCGATGCCGGTTTTCTCGGTGCGATCGGTGATCACCTTCTCGAGACCGTCGAACGCGCCGCCGCAGATGAACAGGATGTTGGTCGTGTCGACCTGGATGAAATCCTGGTTCGGGTGCTTGCGGCCGCCCTGCGGCGGCACCGACGCCATCGTGCCCTCGACGAGCTTCAGCAGCGCCTGCTGGACGCCCTCGCCCGACACGTCGCGCGTGATCGACGGGTTGTCCGACTTGCGGCTGATCTTGTCGATTTCGTCGATGTAGACGATCCCGCGCTGGGCCTTGTCGACCTCGTAGTTGCAGTTCTGCAACAGCTTCTGGATGATGTTCTCGACGTCCTCGCCGACGTAGCCGGCTTCGGTCAGCGTCGTCGCATCGGCGATCACGAACGGCACGTTGAGCAACCGCGCGAGCGTCTGCGCGAGCAGCGTCTTGCCGGAGCCCGTCGGGCCGATCAGCAGGATGTTGCTCTTCGACAGCTCGACGTCGTCCTTCTTGTCGAGATGCTTCAGGCGCTTGTAGTGGTTGTACACGGCCACCGCGAGGATCTTCTTCGCGCGCTCCTGGCCGATCACGTACTGATCGAGGATGTCGCGAATTTCCTGCGGGCTCGGCAGATCCGACCGCGACAGGCTGGCCTCGACGCCGGCGGCAGCCGCCTCGTCGCGAATGATCTCGTTGCAGAGGTCGATACATTCATCGCAGATGAACACCGACGGGCCCGCGATGAGTTTTTTCACCTCATGCTGGCTTTTCCCGCAAAACGAGCAATACAACAGCTTCTCGCTGTTCGAACCTTTTTTGTCCGCCATGAATGTAGAGCCTCCGGACAGGTAAATGACATGATACGCCGAATGCTCCGAACGCCGCGCCTAGGGCGCGACCGGAGCCGGCCGGATGCGCTTGCCGCAGAGGCTCGGGGCGTGCGGAACATAGCAGGGGCGCCGCGCGAATCGGGGCGGCACCCCACTTAAAAGTTTACGGGCGCTTCAGCAGCACCTGGTCGATCAACCCGTACGCCTTCGCGTCTTCGCTCGACATGAAGTTATCACGGTCGGTGTCGCGCGCGATGCGCTCGACGTCCTGGCCCGTGTGCTGCGCGAGCAACTGGTTGAGCCGCTCCTTCAGGTAGAGGATTTCGCGCGCCTGGATCTCGATGTCGGATGCCTGGCCGCGTGCGCCGCCGAGCGGCTGGTGGATCATCACGCGCGAGTTCGGCAGCGCGAAGCGCTTGCCCTTCGCGCCCGACGCGAGCAGGAAAGCGCCCATGCTGGCCGCGAGCCCCATGCACAGCGTCGATACGTCCGGCTTGATGAACTGCATCGTGTCGTAGATCGCCATGCCGGCCGACACCGACCCGCCCGGGCTGTTGATGTACAGGCTGATGTCCTTGTCGGGATTCTCGCTTTCGAGGAACAGCAGCTGCGCGACCACGAGGTTGGCGGTCTGGTCGTTCACTTCGCCGACCATGAACACCAGGCGCTCCTTCAGGAGACGCGAATAGATATCGTACGAACGCTCGCCGCGGCCGCTCGTTTCGACGACGATCGGCACCAGCCCCAGTGCTTGCGCCTCGAAACCCTGCGGCGCGTTCGAAGCAAGCATGTCCAGCAATTCAGCGCGAGTGATCATTCAATGAACCTTGTTCGAATGGAAAATTGAACGGAGGGAAGCCGCCCGCTCAATCGCCATATTAATGGCAACCGTGCGCTTGACGTAAAAACGGCGTGCAGGCCGTCGCTCCGACAGCCGGCACGCCGCTAGAGCAACACTTACGCTTGCGCCGATGCGCTCGCGAGTGCCTCGAAGCTCACTTCCTTGTCCGTCACCTTTGCCTTGCCCAGCACGAAGTCGACGACGTTGCTTTCAACGACGAACGCTTCCATCTCGGCGAGGCGCTGCTGGTTGGAATAATACCAGCGGACCACTTCCTTCGGGTCTTCGTAGCTCTTCGCGAACTCGTCGACTTCCGCGCGGATCTGTTCCGGCTTCGCTTCGAGGCTGTTCGACTTCACGAGCTCGGCCAGCACCAGGCCCAGCTTCACGCGACGCTCGGCCTGCTCGGCGAACATCTCGGCCGGGATCGGTGCGTCCTTCGCGTTCGGCACGCCGCGCTGCGCCAGATCCTGGCGAGCCATTTCGACGAGACGTTGCTGGTCCTGCTCGATCAGCGCCTTCGGCACGTCGAGTTCGGAAATCTTCAGCAGCGCGTCCATCACCTGGTTCTTGACGATCGACTGCGTGCGGCGCTTCGCTTCGCGCTCGAGGTTTTCCTTGATCTCGCCGCGCATCTTCGTGAGATCGCCGTCTTCGATGCCGAGCGACTTCGCGAATTCGGCGTCGATTTCCGGCAGGTGCGGCCACTCGATCTTCTTCATCGTGACCGTGAATTGCGCGGTCTTGCCCGCGACGTCGGCACCGTGGTAGTCGTCCGGGAACTTCAGGTCGAACGTGCGCGATTCGCCGGCCTTCAGGCCCAGCGCCGCGGTTTCGAATTCCGGCAGCATGCGGCCTTCGCCGAGCACGAACGGGAAATCTTCGGCCGTGCCGCCCTGGAACGCGACGTCGTCGATCTTGCCGACGAAGTCGACCGTCACGCGGTCGCCGTTCTTCGCTGCGGTGTCCGCACCGCCGTCGCCGTGCTCGCCGGCTTCGCCGCGTGCGTGGTAGTGCACGCGCTGCTTGCGCAGGATGTCCAGCGTGCGGTCGATTTCGGCGTCGCCGATCGACGTCGTCGAGCGCTCGACTTCAGCCGTCGCCAGATCGCCGATCTTCACTTCCGGGTAGACCTCGAACGTCGCGTCGAACGCGTATGCATCTTCGGCTTGCTCCTGCTTCGGCTCGAAGCTCGGCTGGCCGGCGACGCGCAGGTTTTCCGCGCGGCTGATCGTGAAGAACTCCTGGCCGATCTTGTCGCTCAGCACTTCCGCCTCGACCTGGCCCGCGTACTGCTGCGCGACCATCTTCAGCGGCACCTTGCCCGGGCGGAAACCCGGCATGCGCACGTTCTTCGCGAGTTTCTGGATACGGGCGTCGATTTCCTTCTGCACGGTGTCTTTCGGCAGGGAAATCGTCACGCGGCGTTCAAGCTTGCCGAGGTTCTCAACAACGTTAGCCATGGCTTCAATCGTCCTAAAATTATTCGAGCGAATCGGGTTTTCCTTGCCGTGCCTGCCTGCGGCGTGAAGTGAGGGTCACGTTCACACGCCGCGCCGGAGCGCCACGCCATCCCTGCACGCGCCGGATGGCTAGCGCAAGCGGCTCGGAGCACGGCTTTGGCCGGAAGAATCGACTATTCTAGCAAACAATTTTCCTCGCACCGCCAGTTCGGCGCGACGCGCATGCGTCTGCGCCATGCCGGCAGCCCCTTGCACGGCAATGCGCGCGGATCGCCGCTATGCCGTACGCCGTATCCAACGCGGGCCCGCCATCCTGTAAGCTCCAATTGAGGGTGCGCCGCCGTCGCGGCCCCTGCCATTCTTCACACCAATCACGCCTTCCGGAGACACCATGCCGCAACACCCGTCCGCGCCTGTCGTCGTCATCGCGCCCGATTCGTTCAAAGGCTCGCTTTCCGCCGAGCAGGTCGCGGACGCGATCGCCACCGGCATCCGCCGCGCCCGCCCCGACGCGGTCGTGCGCTGCTGCCCGATGGCCGACGGCGGCGAAGGCACGCTCGACGCGATGCTGGCAGGCGGCGGCACGCGGCGCTCGCTGCGGGTGGCCGGCGCGTCGCTCGCGGCACGCGACGCGGCGGTCGGTGTGATCGACGCGCGCACCGCGATCGTCGAGACGGCCGAGATCGTCGGCATTACCGACCCGGTCGGCATGAGCGTGCCGGTCGACGCGCGCAGCACGCGCGGGATGGGCGAGGCGATCCGCACGCTACTCGACGACGGCGTGCGCCGCTTCTTCGTCGCGCTCGGCGGCAGCAGCACCAACGATGCGGGTGCCGGGCTGCTCGCGGGCCTCGGCCTGCAATGCTTCGACGCGGCCGGCCAGCCGGTCGAGCCCGTGCCGTCGCGGCTCGCCGACATCGCGCGCCTCGACGCGTCGGGACTCGACCCGCGCCTGAAGGAAACGGAATTCGTCGGCATGTCCGACGTCGACAACCCGCTGACGGGCGCGCACGGCGCGACCGCCGTATTCGGCCCGCAAAAAGGCGTGACGTCCGCGCAGGTTGCGACCCTCGACGCGGCGCTCGGCCATTTCGCCGACCTGCTCGAAGCCGCGCTCGACCGACGCGCTCGCGACCTGCCCGGCGCCGGCGCCGCGGGCGGCCTCGGTTTCGCGCTGCACATGCTCGGCGCGCAGTTCGAAGCCGGCGCCGAAGTGGTCGCGCGGCAGGTCGGGCTCGATGCGGCGCTCGCCGGCGCCGACTGGCTGATCACCGGCGAAGGCCGCTCCGACGTGCAGACGCTGCACGGCAAGGCGCCGTTCATCGCGTGCCGGCACGCACAGGCCGCAGGCGTGCCCGCGTCGCTGCTGTCGGGCGCGGTCGATCCGGCCGCGCTGCCGCGCCTGTCCGAACACTTTTCCGGCTGCTTCTCGCCGGCTCCCGGGCCGATCACGCTCGACGTCGCGATCCGCGACGCGGCAAACCTGCTCGCGAACGAAGCGGAGCAATTGACACGCCTGAAGTACGGCGCACACTGACCGTTGACCCGAGCGCGCGATACAGGAACAATCGGGCCCGCCCTTTTTCTTCAGGATTCGACATGAAAGGCCGTCAAACCGGGCTCGATCAGTTTCTGACCTATCGCCTCCATGCACTCACGAAGCGATCCGACCGCGGGATCGGCGAGGTGTACCGGCACAAGCTCGACATCTCGCTGCCCGAGGCACGCGTGATCGCCGCCGTCGGCGCGTTCGGTCCGTTCTCGATCATGGATCTCGCGCGCCACACCAATCTCGACAAGAGCCAGGCGAGCCGCGCGGCCGAAGCGCTGCTGCGCCAGGGGCTGCTAGAGCGCAGCGCGAGCGACGAGGATGGCCGGATCGTGCTGATCGCGCTGACCGCCGACGGCCGCGCGCTGCATCGCAAGATCATGCCGATCGTGCGCAAGTGGAACGACGGGCTGCTCGCGTGCCTGTCCGACAGCGAACGCCAGACGTTCGAGCGGCTGCTCGACAAGGTCGTCGCGCACGCAACCGAGCGGGACGACTGAGCCGCGTGACGGGCTCGGCATCGGCAGACGATCGAGCCCTGCCGGCAGCATTGATCCGACGAATTCGACGGGCCGCCCGGGCCGCGTAACCAGCGACCGGGCGGCCCGTTTTGCATTATGCAGCGACACCCGCCAAGGATCGCGCTTCGCCGCGTTGACCGCGACCGCGACCGCGAATCCATCAGGCTCGCAGACGTTACAGCCCGCTGTTCGCCGCGCGCTGGCGCAACAGCCCGAGCACCGCGTCGCAATACGGGGTCGGCACATCGAGCTTGCGTCCGAGCTCAGGAAACACGCCGAGGATCGGCCCGATCTCGAGCGGACGCCCCGCTTCGAAATCCTGCAGCATCGACGTCCTGAACGCGCCGAGCTTGCGCGTGACCGCGATCCGTTCGGGCCCGCTCATCCCTGTCGACAGGCCGAGCTTTGCGCCGATCGCGGCAGCCTCCTCCATCATCCGCAGCGCGAGATCCTGCGTGAACGGATCGTCGAGCAACTGCTCGGCCGTCGATCCCGTCAGCGCACTCAGCGGATTCATGTTCATGTTGCCCCACAGCTTCGCCCAGATCTCGGTCCGGATCGCCGGCGTCGACTCGACGTCGAACCCGCCCGCCGCGAGCGCCGCGGCGAACCGTGCGGCGGCCGTGTCGAGCCGCGGACCGGGTGCGCCGACGATCAGCCGGTTGCCGCGCCCGCGGCGCACGACGCCCGGCGCGTCGGTGCTCGACGACAGGTGCACGACGCAGCCGATCGCCTGCGCGGGCGGCAGCGCCGCCGACACCGCGCCGGCCGGATCGACCGCGTCGAGCGGCACGTTGTCGATCGGCCCTTCGAGCCCGTGCGTGAACCACCACGGCAGCCCGTTCATCGCCGCGACGATCACGGTGTCCGGCCCGACCAGCGGCGCGATGCGCGCGGCCAGCACCGGCAGCGCCTGCGCCTTCAGCGCGATCACCACGTAGTCCTGCACGCCGAGCGCGGCCGCATCGTCGCTCGCGCGCACCGGCACCGACGATGTGACGCCCGCCTCGTCGATCACGCGCACGCCGTGCGCGTTCAGCGCGTCGAGCGTCGCGCCGCGTGCATATGCGCTCACGGTCATGCCGGCGCGCGACAGTGCGGCCGCAAGCAATCCGCCGATCGCGCCGACACCGACCACCGCCGCGCGCACCGACCCTGAATTCATGTCGTTCATGATGGAATTCCGTCTCCCGGGAGCTGACGAGCATAGCGCGACATGGTTGCATGCACAACCATCTCGATGAGGCACGGCCGCCGACGGGATCGGCACCTGTTGCGCTACAGACCGATGGGCTCCTGCCTGCCCGCGAACAGCGCGATCGAGGCCGCGAGCGTGATGCGCCGGCCCTTGCGCGATCCATGCGAATGGGGTTTGCTGTGACTTTGCATGAACAAGGCCACGAGCCGCATCCTTCCGATGAAACCCACCCCGCGCGAGCATGCGCGCCGCAGGCCGTCGAACCTGACGCTGAATATCGCCGCCATCCTGGTCGGCCTCGTGACGTTCGCGATCGGCGCGAGCTGGCTGATCTACAGCTGGATCGTCGACCGCGAAGCGCAGTATTTCGCCATTCCACTGGTGTTCTCGGTGCCGGTGATCGTCGCGGTCGCGGTGCGCAGCTTCTGGGATTAGCGACCCGGCAAGGCGCGCAAATGCCTGCGCTTCATTCGACGACGGAACGGCCCGCGGTGTCGAACGCCAGCCGCACAGGCTGCTCGCGCAGCACACGGCGGCGCCGGCAATCGATCTCGGCCAGCGTCGGCCGCTGCCGCGGCGGCACGGCACGGCGAATGCCGAAGATCTCGGCGAGATTCGCCTGCGGCTCATGCACCGGTATCAGCACGTCGGCGGGACCGGTCAGCAGCGGCGTCACGCCGGGGCCGTGGCCGCTGACCGTGCTGTCGCCATGCACGATGACGCCGATGGTCACGCGGCCCGCGCGATAGAGCGGGCCGCGTCGCGTGTCGGCGTCGGTAATCGCGACCATGTCGCCGAAACGCAGGCTGCCCAGCCGATAGCGCTCGCGCGTGAGCCGATCGGCAAGCTGGATGTCGTAGTCGCCGCGCCACGCGGTGTTCTTCCCGAGGCCCGAGCCCATCAGGCGCGCCGGCACGAGGTGCGTGACCGGCACGTGCAGGCGTCCGTCGCGCTCCACGATGCCCCACCGACGCAGCAGGCGCGGCGCGCAGTTCAGCACCTCGACGCGCGCGCAATCCGGCAGGCGCAGCCCCAGGCCGTGCGCGACGATCTGCACGCGGTCGCCGATCCGCAGTTGCATCAGCACCTCGCTCGGGAAGTCCACCAGCACGTGATTGACGCCGCCGTGCTTGCCGGTGACCAGTCCGACCTTGCCGCTGCAGGGCCCGCTGATCACGCGGGCCAGATTGCCGACGCACGCGGACGTGATCAGCGCGTTGTTGGGGCCGTCGCGCGGGCCGGTCACCTCGCGGCCGTTGTTATGCAGCGCGACGCCGGGCTCCACGTGATCGCCGGCGAGGCCGACGCACAGATCGCCGATCCGCTTGTTCAGCGCGATGCCGCCGGTGCCGGGCAGCACCCGCGCGACACCGTCGTAGCCGATGCGATACGCCGACGCCTGGCCGACCGAATGTGCGATCTGGCCGGCGACCGCGGTGGCGACCAGTTGGCCGGCATTGACACGTGGCCCGTTGCGGCCATCAGGTTGCATCGACAGGCTGCGGCTCATCATGAATCTCCGATTGCGCGCGCCGGCATGCCGGCGCGGCGATCCCGGCCCGAGGCGGCACGGCGTTGTCGCTTACAGGTAGTACCACCATGCGCGCACGTCGTCCCACGGGTTCGCGGCATCGATCCGGTGCGCCGGCGCCAGCCCCTCTTCCGCGCGCAGCGGGACATGCGCCGCCGCCGCGACCATCGCCGGCACGACGTTCACGTGCAGCGCAACGAGCGGCGGGAGCTCCTGCGCCAGACTCGCGAGCCCCGCCGCCGCCAGCGCGTCGCGCAGCAACGCGCGCTCGGCGGCGAACAGCGACGCGGACTGCTCGGCCGGCAACGGATCGAGCAGCCGCGCGGGACGCCCAAGGCGCGCGAGCGCCTGCACCGGCCAGGGCTCGCGCTGCGCGACCGACGCCGTCAGCACCAGTGCGCCGTCCAGCGCCACCGACAACGCGAGCGCGTCGACGCTGGCCTCGCGGGGACGCCAGCGCGACGGCCAGATGCCGGACACCGGGTCCTCGTCGGGCCGCAACCGTGCGGCCAGCGCTTCGGCCAATGCTTCGTAATGCATCACGATGCCCGGAGCGGCGGCGCCATCCAGCTGCGATTCCGCGAGGTTGTCGCCAATCCAGCGCAACGGCCACGCGCTCGCGTCGGTCGCGTCGCGCAGCGCGATCCACGCCTGCAGCACGTCCGCGAGCGGCCACGGCGCGTCGATATCGTCGTTTGGCGCCCCGGCCGCCAGGCCGGGCAGCAGCAGCTCGCTCGCGTCGATCACCTGCCAGAAGCTGCGCGTGAGCCACGGCTCCAGCACCCGCGACAGCCGCAACGCGAACGCCAGACCGACGCGCGAGCCGAGCACCAGCGCGGGATCGAGCACGCAAGCGAGCTTGCGGCTCCGCACCGAGATCAGCATGTCGTCCGCGCGCATGGCCGCTCACCCGCGCACCGCATCAGGCGCCGATCGCCTGCGGAACGCCCAGCACGCTCTTCAGCGCCGGGGTCACGCCGGGGAAGCCGCGCCCTTCCGGCGTCATCCGGTAGGCCGCGAGCCAGGCCTCGGCGTGCGCGCCCATCGGACGCACGACGTTCTGGAACAGGATCGGGTCGATCGCGGTCTTGAAATCGTTGTCCGCGACGAACTGCAGCATCCGTCGACCGCTCTCGGCCATCTTGGCGCGCTGCGATGGTTCGGCGACCCCGCCGAGATAGCGGTTCGACACGATCTCGACGACGTCCCACTTGGTGTTCGCGTCGAACGCCTTCTTGATGTCCGGCGAATCCAGCAGCTTGAGCACCTGGATCAGGTAATGCCCGGTCTCCATCGCCAGCGCGAAGATGTTGCCGTAGGTCGAGCGGTCCAGCGCGTAGCGCAAGTCCAGGCCGATGCGCTGGATCGTGCCGACGCTGCCGAACGGCCGCTGGTCGATCAGCTGGCCGCCGCGAATCACCTCGCCGATCAGCAGGTCGCGGAAGTACTGGCCGACGGCGACCACGAAGCCGACCATCTGCCGATGGAAATTGCGGTTGACGACCGCGCCAGCCGGCGCCTGCGCGTTGCCGTAGTTGAACGCGCGGCGATACGCGATCATCCGGTCGCTCTTCTTGTAGCGGATCGGCTGCCACTTCTCCAGCAGATACAGGCCGCGCGCGCCGGGGCCCCGCTGGATGCGCATCTTGCCGAGCCGGAACAGCCGCAGCAACGTCTCCACCACTTCGAAGATCTTCATCCGTTCGTGCTGGTAGATGTAGTACAGCTCGGCCGCGGCGTGCAGCTGGCTGGGCACGATGGAGTCGTCGAAATCCGGCTGCACGCGCGGATAGGCGATCTTGTCGAAGCCCACTTCGCCCTGGGGGCCGAGGCCCAGCAGGTCGAAGAACCCCGCATCGCCGCCGCCGTTCGGCTTGCCCAGCAGTTCGCCGAAGCGCTGTTCGAACTGGTTGGAGAAGGCTTCCCGCTGATCGGGCGGCAAGCTCGCCAGTTGTTCCTGCAGGAACGTGTCCCACAGGCGCTGGATCGTCTCGTTGGTCTGGAAGTTCATGGCCTACTCCTGTGAGCGAAGTCGATGCGCGGGACGGGTGACGGGTGTCGCATGCGGACGCCGCGGCTGCGACGACGGCTCGATGTTCCCAACGTTGCGCTGCGCGCTTGTCGGTCGACCGGCGGCACCGGCAACGCCGGCGCCGCCAGCGGCGAGCGCCTGCAATCACTCCTTCTTGTACAGCTGCAGCACCTCGGAATTGATGCGGGCGATTTCGGCAAACGAGGTCTCGACATCCTGCGGGATGCGCGGAACAGGCGGATTCAGCCGATCGACGTGCGCGCCCTGGTCCACGAGCCACAGACCGCCATGCTGGAAGGTCGCGAGCACGCCGAGGCCGGCGGTATTGACATACTCTTCCGAAATCATGGGCGTCAGGCTTGAATGCGGATTCCCCACGGGTGCCTCCATGCCGCCGAAAACCTGGCTGATCGGCATGCAGCCGGACGCCATCTGCTCGACGATCGGCCGCCAGTTCTCGTCGGTCTGCACTTGCAACGCCAGTTCATGACGAAGTCGCGCTCGCGCTCCTGTCGGCACCGACGGCGCGGGCGCAGTACCAGGCTGCCACCAGTTGCCGGAGCCGGACTCCCAGTAGGCGGCAAACCGGTCGGCGCCGCCGCCCTGCGGAATCAGCAGCGCCTGCAGGTCGTCCAGTTGCTGGTCGACCAGCAGCGTTTGCTTCGCACGCGTGGCGTTATCGTCGAACGAGCCGAGGTAAGTCAGCGCCGCAGTTGATTGGGCCCAGCTCTCCGGGTGCCTCGCGGCGTAAATCAGCAGCCCGCATGCCGCCGCGCGCAATTCAGGATCCCCGAAATCCTTCTCCCCGATCGCGTAAAGATCGATCGCGCGATCGATGTCGAACAGGATCCTGTCGAGGACGATCTGCGCCCTGACCACGTCGTCGCTGCACATGCAGCGCGTCAGGCAGTCGATCGTGGACGCGAACTGGCCGCGCCGGTTGACCAGCTCGATCAGGCGGTTGTCCGCCCCGGACAACTGGGTCGAGCCGTAGAGACCGTACAGCAGCACCGTCGGCCGCGAAATGCGCAGCAGGCGGAATCCGCCGGAATGGTTGAAACCGTCGATGAACAGCTGCAGCGCCTCCTGGAACGCGGCAAGGGCCGGCGACTGCGGACTCACCGCATGCAGCGTGATCTGCACGAAGCGCTCGAAGCGGTTGAGCGGCGCCCACGCGGTCGCGCCGACGCGCCGCATGCCGCTCGTCGAGCCGCCGCCGGCCGCCTGCACGAGGTCGTCCATCGCCCGCGCCAGTTCGACCTCCGACAGCAGCGACCGGAGTTCGAACTGACCGCGATTCTCGAGCACACTGTACAGCTGCCGATAGGCATCGAGGCCGCGCGGCCACGTGCTCTGGTCGAGCGACTGCTGCGCGCCGCCGGACAGGTTGCGCAACGCCACCAGCACGGCGTCGCGACGCGCCTGCAGCTCGGAGAACGGCACCTGCAGCAGATAGCGTCCGCCCGCGAAGCCGTTGTTGGCCAGCGCTTCGCCCATCAGCACCAGCAGCACCGCGCAGACTTCGTCCAGGCTCTGCGCGAGATTGCGGTAGTCCTCGTTGAGCTCCGGCGTCAGCGCGCCGATCAGCCGTGCGAGACGCGCGTACTCGCCGAGCTGGCGGCGCATCGCGAACGCACGGTCGCGGCTGTACGCGTCGAGTCCCTGCAGCGCCGAGTTGATGCCGTCGTCGACCAGATCGTTGATCGCCTGCTGCCAGCCTTCCAGCTCGGGGCGCACGTCCTTCGCGAGATTACTGCTCAACAGCTCGGCAAGATCCTGGTCGAGGTCGCTCCTGGCCTGGTCGAGATCGAGACTGGTCGCGGTCGGCGCGGCCGGCGCGCCGACCGGCAGCGACGGCGTATTCAGGAACGGCAGCCCGTCGGCCTCGCCGCTGATCGCCCGCGCGCGCGGGTCGCCCTGGTAGCGGTCCAGCAGCGCCCGGGCGACCTGCGCCGGGTCGGCGGGATCGCCCACTTTCAATTCGCGCCGGATGAGATTGTCGAAAGCGATGCGCTGCGCGCCCGCCGTCGCCGGCGCGCTCGTCCCGTCGGACTGCGGCCAGCCGGTGTAGGAAAGATTGGCGGGGATGGACATGGCGGTACCTCGCTGGAAAAGGCTGGGCTAGTGTGGATGCTTCGTCGGCTTCCCGGCATTCAGGCGGCCAGCCGCAGCCGCGGCGGCGCGGCATGCTGCGGCGGCAGATGGGCGGTGAGCATCGCGATCACGCATTGCGCCAGCCGCTGCGGCGTGATGCCGCCGCCCTCCAGCGCGTAATGCGCGGCGCTGACGAGATGCCGCGGCGCCAGCTCCGGGTCGCGCCCGGCGGCGAGCCGGCGGGCGCCGTCGCGGATGGCCGCCTCGTCGTCGGGACGGAACGGGATGATGTCGACCAGCGCGCGCTGCGCCAGGTTGCGGCGCGTCTGGAACGCGATTTCGTCGACCACCTCGGGAATCAGCCGCGGCGCGCTCGCCATCAGCGGCGCCGGAATGCGATGGCCGGCGTTCGCGCGATACAGGCCCTGCCATACGCGCAGCAGCTTCGTCGCGTCGGCGCCGAACCCGAGGCGGCGCAGCATTTCCGCGAGCAGGTAGATGCGCAGGTAGGCCGTCGGATGCGCGCCGCCCGGCCGGTAGGTCATGGTCCGCGGTTGCGGATGCGCGAGGAAGTCGGCCATGCCCCACGCCGCGGCCGGCCCGCCGAGCAGGATCGCCGCCAGGTCCGCGAAGATCTCCTTGTGCCAGCGGCCGTAGATGCCGGCCAGGAACGGACTGTGCGCGCTGCCCATGATGCGTTTCAGCACGGCCTGGCGGTTTTCCTGCCAGATGCCGAGATCGGCCTGCAGGTTATGCGCGACTTCATGCAGGAACACCGATTGCCACGGCTGGTCCCGGTCCCACGGAATGCGAATGAGCGGGAACGGATTCTGCTCGCCGAGCAGACGCGACAGCTGCACGCCGCGCCGCATCGTCGCGGGCGAGTAGCCGTGCTCCATGTAGCAGACCGGCTTCAGCAGCGGGCCGTCGAAAATGCGCGGCGCCGCCTGGCGGATCGCCTGGTAGCAATCCTCGGCGATCGCGTCGTGGGCCGCCAGCGCGGGACCGTAGCTGGTCCCGCGCTGTGCGAAGACTTCGTAGAACATGCCGAACAGGCGCCGGGCCCGGTCGAGCTCGCGCTCGACCAGCGCGATGTCGATCAGCACCCGCTGGGGCGCGCGCCGCTCCCAGTCCCGCAAGCCGGCGAAGCGTGCGCGGATGCGCCGCTCGACCCCCGCAAGGCGTGCGTTCGCCGCTTCGAAATGACGGGCCGACGGCGCATAGCGCATGTCCTGCGGGCGCAGGCCGACGAACGCGTTGTCGATCCGCGCCAGCCGCGACAGGCGGGCGGAGAGCCCGCTGATTTTCGCTTGCAGAAAGCGGTGCAGGTCCATGGCCGGCTCCGTGTGCGTCGATGGCGGGGCGTCAACGCGCGCCGGTGATGGTGATCGTCACCGGGCCGCGCAGGCGCAAGTGCCGCACGCCGCAGTGCGGGCACCCGCCGCCGGCCGCGCCGGGCACGTGCCGCCCGGCGGTGGCGGCCACGCGG